>SZPD01000484.1 GCA_030263515.1 Anaerolineae bacterium CFX9
GGTTTCGGCGTCGCGCCGCCCGCCAGCGGCAGCACCCCCGGCGAGATCACGTTCATCACGCAGACCGAACCCGGCGCGAACACCGTCCGCCTGTTTGTCGACGGCGCTCAGCAGGACGTGAAAGCCAGCAGCGGCGCGCAGTGCTGATCGTGGGTTATTCCGCATCTCGCAGGCCGAGGCTGTTTTCCATAAAAATCGCGTGGCTGTCAATCGGGCTGTCCTGCGTGCTGCGGCTCAGAGGCCGGTACGTGCCGTCCGGCAGCAGTTCCCACGCGTTGACATTATCCTGCAGGCTGGTGTTGAGGATGCGCAGCACCAGCCGCTGCACGCGCTCGTCGATCAGCGGGAAGGCGACCTCAACGCGGTTGTAGAGGTTGCGGCGCATCATATCAGCGCTGCCACAATACAGGCGCTGCTCTGGCGGAGCATTGTGAAAATAGAAGATGCGGCTGTGTTCCAGAAAACGCCCGACGATGCTGCGCACGCGGATGTTCTCGCTCATGCCCGGCACACCCGGACGCAGGCAGCAGATGCCGCGCACCAGCAGGTCGATCTGCACGCCCGCCTGTGACGCCTCGTACAGCTTGCGGATCATGACGTCTTCCTCAAGCTGGTTCATCTTGAAGATCAGCCGCGCTTCCCTGCCAGCTCGCGCCGCCGCGATCTCGCCATCGATCAGCTCGGTCATTTTCCCCAGCAGAAATTCCGGGGCTACCAGCAGTCGCTTGTAAGTTGTGCCCGGCGCATACCCTGTCAGCCGGTTGAACAGCCGCGAGGCGTCATCGCCGATCTCGCGATGGCACGTCAGCAAGCCGAGGTCGGTATACAGCCGTGCCGTGCTGGAGTTGTAATTGCCCGTGCCGAGGTGCACATAGCGCCGAACCCCGTCGCCCTCGCGCCGCACGACCATCGAGATCTTGGCGTGCGTCTTGACCTGGATCTGCTCCACGCCGTAGGTGACGTGGACGCCTTTCTGATCGAGCGCCTTCGCCCATTCAAGGTTGTTTTCCTCGTCAAAGCGGGCTTTCAGCTCGACCAGCACGGCGACCTGCTTGTCGTTTTCGCGCGCATCCATCAGCGCCTGGACGATCGGCGAGTTGCGCCCGACGCGATACAGCGTCGCCTTGATCGCCAGCACATCCGGGTCGCTTGCCGCCTGTTGAAAGAACTGTTCGACGGGCGTAAACGAGTCGTAGGGATGATGCAGCAGGATATCTCGCCGTGCGATCGCTGTGAAGATGCTCTCATCACCGGCGATCATGTCCGGGATGCGCGGCAGATACGGCGGATACTTGATCTCCGGTCGATCGACACTGGCAAGCTGGAACAGGCTGCTGCCGCCCAGCGCCCCTTTGACGGTGTACATGTCGCGCGTGTCGATCTCCAGCTCTTCCAGCAGGGGATGCAGGATGCGCTCGCTTGTGCCCTCGCTGACGGCAAGCCGGACGACCGCGCCAAAGCGCCGCTCGCGCAGGCTTTCCTCGATCACCTGCGTAAAATCCACGTCCGGGTCATCGTCTTCAGCCTCATAGTCGATGTCGGCGTTGCGCGTGATGCGGAAGGGCGCGTGTTCCAGCACCTCCATGCCGGGGAACAGCTCATCAAGGTTCGAGGCGATCAGGTCTTCAATCCAGACGAACGTCTCGACCTTGCGCGGGTAGCCGCTCTCGTCAAGGATCTCGCTGGTGCGGCTGACGCCGTAGCGCGGCAGGATGCTTTCGACATGCACCAGCCGCGGCAGGGTGGGCGGGATTTTCAGCCGGACGAAATCGTAGTCCCCGTTTTCATCACTGGGGCGGCGCACGCATACGGCCAGGTTCAGGCTGAGGTTGGAAATGAACGGAAACGGACGGGTGCGGTCAACCGCCAGCGGCGTCAGCACCGGGAAGATCTCATCGATGAAATACTGCCGCAGCGCTTCCTGATGGATTTTGGGCAGTTTGCGCAGCGGCTGAATGTAGACGCCGTACTGCTCAAGCTGCCGGAGCAGCGTGCGCATCAGCTCGCGCTGTGTATTCATGATGTCCACGATCTGGGCGCGAATCTCATGAAGCAGGGCGTGATGCGGCACGCCGTCGGGGCGTGTACTCGGCAAGCCAGCTTTGAGCTTCTTCTGGATAGCTGCCACGCGCACCATGAAGAACTCGTCGGTATTACTGCTGACGATTGCCAGGAACTTGATCCGCTCCAGCAGCGGGATCGACTCATCCTGCGCCTGCGCCAGCACACGACGGTTGAAGGCGATCCAGCTCAGTTCGCGGTTGATA
>SZPD01000485.1 GCA_030263515.1 Anaerolineae bacterium CFX9
GGCATCTGAAGCCCTGCGCTTGCCGCGGCGCTGCGCGGTTCGACGCTGGTTACCACGACACCGCGTGAGGCATTGTCGAGGTTGAGCGCGTCGATCCAGTACAGATTGATCTCGCCGCCGCTGATGCCCAGATAGCTGTAGTCCACCGTGCCGTCCTCAATGAGCTGGCGCACAACGCGGCTCACAAGATTGCTGGGGATGGCGAAACCAATGCCCGAATTGCTGCTCGTGCGGCTGATGATCTGCGAGTTGACCCCGATCACCTGCCCCTGAAGATTAAGCAGAGGTCCGCCGCTGTTCCCCGGATTGATCGCCGCATCCGTCTGGATCACCGAGCCGATGCTGTAGTTGTTCAGCCCACGGATGCTGCGGTTCAGCGCGCTGATGATGCCGGTTGTCATCGTCCACGGCTGGTTGAAGGGGCTGCCGATGGCGACGACTTCCTGCCCGATGAACAGGGCATTGCTGTCGCCAAAGGTGATCGGAACCAGCATGTCCGCCGGCACATCGCTCACACGGATGACGGCGATATCACTATCGCGATCGCCTGCAACCAGTTCACCGCGAACGATACGGCCGTCAAAGAAATTAACTTCGATTCGGCGCGCGCCTTCGACCACGTGATAATTGGTGACAATATGACCCTGCGTATCGATCACAAAGCCTGTGCCCGTACCGGACGCATACTGATCGCTGAAATAGCCATAGCCCGCCTGCCGTGCGATCACATTGATCGATACAACCGACTGGGCAACCTGATTGTAGATGCCGTTATAGAGGCTTTCGTTGGTGGTCACGTAGACCGGACTCGTGGTCTGCGCAGACGGTTCGGCTTGCTGCGCCACCACGGCGGCAAGCGTTGAAGCGCGCACAGACGAAGTGTAGGTTCCCACCGCAAATGCGCCTATGCCCACCATCAGAATCAGCAGGACAAGACTCATCCTGCGAAGGATGCGGTTCATGAGTGAATTTCCCTTCCTAAATGACAATCCGTTGACAATCTGTCATCCTGTCTCTGATTGTCGTCTGCCTGGGTGAGAATCATCTGAACCAGCAGTAAGCTGAGTGTAGAAAATTTGTAAACTGCTGCTTTACAAATAAGCTTGCGGTCAGCTCTGGCGATTTTGACCCCCCAGAAAGGCGGGGAAAATGATTGAGCCGGTCAATCCAATAAAGCCTATGCGGGCGCTGTCACCAGCGTCTCCACAGCACAGTCCCTAAAAATTGACCGAGCGCATCCGGATACCTACGATCCGGTCAAGCCCGGCGTAATCCTGATGTACCTCCACGGACTGCGGCGCGAGTGTTTCTGCCAGCGCCCGCACACGTTCCGCCTGATCGAAACCGATCTCAAGCAGGATGAGCGCGCCTGCTTTGCAGACCGCAGGCGCATCCGCCAGCAGACGGCGCACCAGATCCAGCCCGTCAGCGCCGCCATCGAGTGCGAGCGCAGGTTCATGCGCACTCACCGGCAGCGTGGGCACAATTTCAGACGGGATGTAGGGCAGGTTCGCCATGAGGAGGTCGAGCTGGATGCCGTGCGTCATCAGCGGACGCAGCAGATCGCCTTGCAGGAACGTGATCTGTTGGCTCACCTGGTGCAGCCGGGCATTCTGCTCCGCCAGCGCTAGCGCCGCCGCGCTGACATCAACTGCGTAAACTTCAGCCTGTGGGACATGGACAGCAAACGCAACCGCCAGCGCGCCGCTGCCCGTGCCGATATCTGCTGCTGTCAGGGGGGCGCGCCCCTGCGCAAAACGCAGCGCTTCTTCCAGAAGCAGCTCGGTTTCCGGGCGCGGGATCAGCGCATCGGGTGTCACCCGCAGATCGAGATCGTAAAAGCCGCGCCTGCCGAGGATATAGGCGATCGGCTCTCCGGCGGCGGCGCGCACAAGCGCCTGCTCAATGCGTTCAGCAGAATTTTCCTGCACGACATGATCAAGATGCGCCAGCAGCCAGGCGCGATCGATGTTGAGGATCGAAGTGATCAGCAGATCAGCATCCAGCGCCGGGGTGGGCGAACCGCTCAGACGACGCAGCGCTTCCCGCCGCAGTTGACCCAGAGTCATGCTCACGCGAAGCTGTGTTCACCCTCTCCGCCTGCCAGCTTCTGCGCCTGATCCTGGGCGATCAGCTCGTCGATGAACTCGTCCAGATCACCTTCCATCACGGCGGGCAGGTTATAGCTGGTCAGATTGATCCGGTGATCGGTGACGCGGTTCTGTGGGTAATTGTAGGTGCGGATCTTCTCCGAGCGTTCGCCAG
>SZPD01000486.1 GCA_030263515.1 Anaerolineae bacterium CFX9
GCGCGGCGTGGCACGGGCGATCAGTCTCAGCCGGGCGACAATGCGGACGATCTACCAGAATCTGTTCTGGGCGTTCATCTACAACATCAGCCTGATCCCTGTGGCGATGGCTGGCGCGCTTGTGCCCATGCTGGCAGCAGCAGCCATGGCGATGAGTTCGGTGTTTGTGGTGAGCAATTCGCTCCGCCTAAAAAGCGCGAGAAATCAATAAAAAACTCACTACAATGGTGTAACAGCCGTTGTAGTGAGTTTTCCGAGGTTTGAATTCATTCATGCAAACCGCTCAAGCCATGTTCCCTCATTTCAGAGAGAGAGCCTCCGACTCGCCGTTCGTCGAACGCATTTGGATGACACAGAGTGAGACGGCTGACTCATTCACCTCGATTTCGACGATTCTCTGGTCGATGGTCGTCGCAAACTGTAACGGGCGAATTACAATCAGTCTCCATGGCCCGGAAACAGGCGCAAGCCGTAAGGCGTTTCCTCCTGAAGCGGAATGGTTTGGCATTGCCTTTAAGCTGGGAACCTTTGTGCCGCATCTCCCGCCGAGTACTTTCATTGACAGGTATATCGCGCTCCCTGGCATCTCAGGACGTTCATTTTCGTTGTGTCATTCCGCCTGGCAGTTCCCAACATATGAAAATGCCGATACGTTTGTTGCTCAACTGGTGCGTTCAGGCATCCTCGTCCATGATCCGGTCATAAGCGACATTCATAAGGGACGATCCTCGTCGCTGTCGTCCCGTGCCATTCAATATCGTTTCCTGCGCTCCACAGGATTATCGCAGCGGACGATCCGCCAGATCGAGCGCGCCCGCTATGCAGCGTCTCTCCTCCAGCAGGGCGTGTCAATCTTCGATACAGTCTTCGAGGCCGGCTATAGTGATCAGCCGCATCTCACCCGTTCGCTGAAACATTTCATTGGCCATACACCGGCTGAAATTCCGACGACCCGGATTATTGCCTAGCACAACTCCGCGCACATTGCGTCTTTATTCAAGACTTCTCTCCTCTGGCTGTGCTACGATACGAACAGAAAGCAGAATTTATGTTCCAATACCACGGAGGAGATCATGGAACAGAGCGCCATGAAGCGTCTTTATCTGATGCAGGTTGGGTCGATGCCGGAGTACCAGATTCCGATTGTATGTTATCTGGTGCAGACGAATGATGGCAGGAATATTCTGATCGACAGCGGTCTGCCGGCGCATATCCCTGAGGAAGCGAGGGAGTTCGAGAACGGGCGGGATGTTATCGAGCAGTTGGCAAGCATCGGCTTAAAAGCGGATGATATTGATGTCGTCATTTCGACGCATTATGACCTCGACCATGCCGGAAGACACGCGGCATTCACGAAAGCACACTATGTTGTTCAGCGTGCGCATCATCTGGATGCGCTAAACAACCCGCGTTTTGCTGCCATTCGATCTCAATGGGATCAGCCTGTGGAACGCATCCGGCTGGTGGATGGGGACACGGAACTGCTGCCGGGGCTGGAACTGATTGAGACGAGCGGGCATGTGCCGGGGCATCAGTCGGTGCTGGTGCGGCTGCCTGAAACGGGGGCGATTTTATTGACGATTGACGCTGTTCCCTTCGCTGCGGGCTTTACCCGTGATGAGCAGGACGACGGGGGCAGCACGGATGCTGAAGCGATCCGCGCCAGTACGATTAAACTGCTCGATCGGGTTGAACAGGATCAGATCGGGCTGGTGATTTTCGGGCATGAGGATGAGCAGTGGAAAACGCTCAGACAAGCGCCAGAATTTTACGACTAAAGCATCGTTTAAAGCCCGGGGGAATGAAAGACGCTCGCGGTAAATGCTCGTTTTCTGTCGTGTTAGAGCGTAAGCTGTAGTCTATTCAGGAAACGCGAGCGTCTACGTCTGCCCCAGCGGTTGGTCGCAGACAAGGCATATGGTTCACACAAGTTCAAGTATTTTCTCCGACGACAGGGCTTACAACCGTTATACCGAAGACATGCAACCAGAAACACGGTCGTACACATAATGCGGCGTTGTATTGGGAGGAACGTCGCATAACGCTTTTCTGCCGACTGAAACACTTTCCTGCGGTTGCTACGCGCTATCACAAACGAGCAGCAACCCTTCGCTACCGCCTTGCTTCTATCGTAGTTTGTTTGCAGACGGACACTTGCTCCACAGCCTGGATTCGAACCAGGAACCCATCGGTTAACAGCCGATTGCTCTGCCGTTGAGCTACTGTGGAAAGTAGCGAAAATAGTATCAAACGGCG
>SZPD01000487.1 GCA_030263515.1 Anaerolineae bacterium CFX9
CAGACTCCAGGCGGATTGAAATGAAGGAGTAAGTCGTGTCCCAGGAATACATCGAGATACGCGGAGCCCGTGAAAACAATCTGAAGGATGTATCGCTGCGCATCCCCAAACGAAAGATCACTGTCTTTACGGGCGTGTCTGGCTCCGGAAAGTCGTCGATCGTCTTCGATACCATCGCGTCAGAGGCGCGCCGCCAGTTAAACGAGACGTTCAGCACGTTCGTCCGCAACTTTCTGCCGCGCTACGCGCAGCCTGAAGTGGAGTCGATCGAAAACCTGAGCATGGCGATCGTGGTCGATCAGAAGCGGCTTGGCGGCGGATCCCACTCAACTGTCGGCACGATCACCGATATCTATTCAGTGCTGCGGCTGCTGTTCTCGCGCGTGGGGCAGCCCTACGTCGGCACAGCCAACCTGTTCTCGTTCAATGACCCGCAGGGGATGTGCCCGGAATGCAATGGTCTTGGGCGCAAGCTCGGCGTCGATCTCGATCGGTTTCTCGATCGGAACAAATCGCTCAATGAAGGCGCGCTTCTGTCGCCCGATCTGGCGCTGGGAAGCTGGGACTGGACGATCGTGATCCAGTCGGGCCAGTTCGACCCGGATAAAAAGCTGGCGGACTACAGCGAGGATGAGATGGAGCGCCTGCTGTATGGCAAGCCGTTCAAGGTCGAGACGACGGTGGCAGGCAAGCCCTTCAAGCTGACGTATGAGGGCATTGTCAGCAAATTCAATCGCAAGTACATCGCTCGTGATCTGAAAACCCTTTCGGAGCGAACACAGAGAGCGGTCGAACCTTTTCTGGCGGAAGGTCCCTGCCATCTGTGCAAGGGGGCGCGCCTCAGCCAGGCGGCGCTCAACTGCCGGATTGATGGGTGGAATATCGCCGAGATGGCTTCGATGGAAGTGGATGACCTGATCGAAATCGTGCGCGCGATCGAGCATCCTGCGGCTGCCCCGGTGATCCGCAGTCTTGTCGAGCGGCTCCAGCATATGATCGATATCGGTCTGGAGTACCTCAGCCTGAACCGTCCGACCGATACCCTGTCTGGCGGTGAATCGCAGCGTATCAAGATGGTCAAGCATCTGAGCAGCAGTCTGGTGGATGTGATGTACATCTTCGACGAGCCGAGCATCGGCATGCACCCGCGCGACGTTCACCGCCTGAACGAACTGCTGATCAAACTGAGAGACAAGGGGAACACCATCATCGTCGTCGAACATGACCCGGACGTGATCAAGGTCGCCGATCATGTGGTCGATGTAGGGCCGTACGCCGGCAACCGGGGCGGAAGGATCGTCTTCGAGGGCCCATTTGACGATCTGCTCCGCGCCGACACGCTGACCGGACGCTTCCTCAGGCGGACGACCTCCATCAAGGATCAGTTTCGCCGCCCCAATAGCACGCTGCCGGTGACCAATGCCACTATCAACAACCTTCAGAACGTCAGCGTCGATATTCCGGCGGGTGTGCTGACTGTCGTCACCGGGGTGGCCGGTTCTGGCAAGAGTTCGCTCATCAACCAGACATTTCTGCGTCAGCATCCCGACGCGATCGTGATCGATCAGTCCGCCGTCGGCACGTCCAGCCGCTCCAACCCGGCGACGTATACCGGCATCATGGATGACGTGCGCAAAGCCTTTGCGACGGCCAACAAGGTCAACGCGGCGCTCTTTAGCTTCAATTCGAAGGGGGCCTGTGAGACCTGCCAGGGCACTGGCGTCATCTACACCGATCTGGCGTATCTTGATGAGGTCAGGATGCCGTGCGAGACCTGCGGCGGCAGGCGCTTCAAGGATGAGGTGCTCGCCTATAAGTATCAGGGCAGGACGATCACGGATGTGCTGGCGATGTCCGTGCGCGAGGCGCTCGAATTTTTCAAGCCGAAGGAAATCGTCCGGCGTTTGCAGGCGCTCAGCGATGTTGGGCTGGATTATCTGACGCTCGGCCAGCCGCTGAGCACACTGTCTGGCGGTGAATGCCAGCGCATCAAGCTGGCGAGCGAGCTGCACAAGACCGGCAGCATCTACGTCATGGATGAGCCGACGACCGGGCTGCACATATCTGACATTGGTCATCTGCTGGCGATCATGGATCGGCTGGTAGATGCCGGCAACAGCGTGATCGTGATCGAGCACAACCTGGAAGTGATCCGCCATGCCGACTGGATCATCGATATGGGGCCGGAAGGCGGCAACAAGGGCGGGCGCGTGTTGTTCGAGGGCACACCGAGAGACCTGCTCTCCGCCACCCA
>SZPD01000059.1 GCA_030263515.1 Anaerolineae bacterium CFX9
GGCGATGACACCAGCCGGGGACGCCTGACGATCAGGCTCATCACCAGCGCGATGAGCGAAAGCCCGGCCCCCAGCCACAGCATCGGCTGGTAACTGCCGAAATAGTCGTAGGAAAAGCCCAGCAGGATAGGTCCCAGCGACGTGCCGGCGATCAGCAGTGTGGTGGTGAATCCGCGAATGGCCCCCTGATGCTGTCGCCCAAACACACTGATCCAGACCGCGCCATCAAACACATTGCCGAAGCCGAACACGAGCGCGACGCTGAGCGCATAGATCACCAGCAGCCACAGCTCCGTCATCAGCATGGCGGAAACGCATAATGCGCCCAGCGAGAACATCTGAAGCGCCAGCGCGATGCCCGGCGGAATACGATCGAGGAACCAGCCGCCAAAGACTGTTGCGACGGCGGTGAGTACCATCGCCAGCGCGAAGGTTTCTGCGGCTACCTGCGCATTGTGCCCAACCTGGCTGAAGATCGAGACCTGATGGAAGATCAGCCCGGTCGGGAAGGCGGCGCAGACCACACGACCGAAGACGAACACCCAGAAGATGGCCGTTCGCTGTGCCTGGCGCAGCGTGAGGCTCTGCCCGCCGGGCATTCTGAGCAGCTCATCGGGCGTGGGCGCGGGTTTGCCGTCCGGCAGCAGCCCCAGATCTTCCGGTTTATCCCGGATGATCCACCAGATCAGCGGCAGCATGATCGCGCCAACCGCCAGCCCCAGCACCACCCAGGTCTGCCGCCAGCCATAGGTCTCGATATAGCTGTGCAGCCACGGCAGATAGATCCCCTGCATCAGCGAGAAGCCGACCATCATCAGGCCGATCGCCCAGCCGCGCCGGCGTTCAAACCAGATCGCGACTGCGGAGGTACTCGTCAGACCGAGCGATCCCTGTCCCAGACCGCGCAGGGCGAGGAAACTCAGAAAAACAGGAATGGGGCCGCTGATGAGCGAGCAAGCCATCAGCGAGAGCGCAAACAGCGCCGTGACGATCAGCATGATGAGCCGGTTGCCCCGCACATCGATCTGCCGACCCAGCCACGTCAGGCTGAGCGAGCCGAGGAACGTCCCCAGCCCATACAGACCAGAAATCGTCGTGCGATCCATGCCGAACTCGACGATATAGTGATCGATGAACAGCGAGATGGAGAAACTCTGCCCCGGTGTCGAAGCCATGATGGCGATCGACGAGACGATCCAGATCAGCCATCCGTAGTACACAGGCGAATGGCGAACAAGCCACGGTTGTTGAAGTGTTGTCGCTGGTGAGGTCATGATTTCTAGTGTCGTGCATCCGCTGACGCCGCGCAAGAGTCCACTGTGAGCGGGATGGACATACGCATATGTCATCCGTCACAGACGGTGTGAAACCAGAGTGCAGGGAATGAAAGCTTTTATGCGCCTGTGCCGCGATCAAGCAGCTCCAGCAGCAGCGATGGATAATCGGTGATCAGCCCGTCCACGCGGATATCGATCATGCGCTGCATCGTCTCGGCATCGTTGATCGTCCAGGGCTGAACGGCGATATTGTGATGATGCGCGGCGCTGATGAAAGCCGGCGTCACCACCTGGAAACCCGCCGCATATTCCGGAACCTGAAGCGCGTGCGCCTGAGGCACGTATGCTCGATGCAGCCCCGCCATCGTCAGGAAGAAGAAAGGACGTATCTCCTCCTCCACAGCGGAAGTCGCCACTTCCGGGCAGCGCTGACGAAAGTCATACATCACTGCCGGGCGAAATGAGGCGACGATCGTCGCTTCCTGAAGATTATGCCGGCGCAGCAGATCGCACAGCGGCTGCACAATCGACGGCGTCTCCTGCTTGATCTCGATCACATAGCGCATTTGCGGGAATGCGCTCAGCACGTCGTCCAGCGCCGGGATGGTAATCCCCTGCCCGCGGAACGGGCGATCGTCCCGATCCGATTCTTCTGCCAGCGTTGGCCAGTGATAGCCCGCATCGAGCGCTTGCAGCTCTGCAAACGTCATGTCATTGACACGTCCTGTGCCGTTAGTCGTCCGGTCAACCGTGTCATCATGGATGGTGACCAGAACGCCATCCGCTGTGCTGTGAACATCCATCTCAAGCACGTCTGCGCCGATTTCAACCGCGTGCCGGAAGGCGCTCATGGTGTTGCCGGGACGCTCGCCATCGCCACCCTGATGCGCGATCACCAGCACCGCCGGATCCTCAGCCCGGAACCACGGGTGATCCGGCATTGGCGCGGCGCGCGCCACCATGAACAGATAAACCGCGCCTGCGATCAGGATAATCCCCACGATGATGCCGCCGAGAATGCGCAGCGCTTTCCGCATGATCAGGCTCCACACAAAAGACATTCAGGTATCGTCATCAGAGCCGGAGATTGTAACAGGCTTTTACGCAGCCGCTCTCACCGTGGATCGATCCAGCCGGAACCGCGCAAAAAAAACAGCCGGCATGGTGTCCGGCTGTTCCTGTGATGGATAACGTTCGCTCAGCGGCTTCGGATCGAGAGAGACAGGATGACCTCCTCCAGCGCGCTCAGCGGCGGTGTGAAATCGTCATCTGCGCTGTCATTGAGTTCGGCAACGCTGTCGGCAACGTAAGTCTCGAACGTCTCGGAAAAGGCGACCGGATCGTAAGTCGGCGGCACTGCCTGCGGAAAAACGGTGGTCACCAGCGGGAAGACGGCTGAAATGTAGAACTGCCCATCATCCGTCAACCCCTGAAACGTGAAGATCGGCTCGTTAGCCAGAAACGGCGCGAGATCATGCCGGTAGATGGTCACGTAGCTGATCCCGCTGAATCCTGCGCCATCCAGATACTGGGCACGGGCGCGGATCACCTGCCCGGCCGGGACGATCGGCAGAAACGGCAGCGGAGCCTCTGCTTCCGGAGACATATACACGCTCAGATCAGCGCGGGTATCGAGCAGTTCCGCCAGCGCATCGGCAACATCCTGATTCCAGGGATAGGCGTCGAAATCCGCAAGACGGTACACACGGATGCCGCCAGAACGATCGAACAGACTCTCCGGCGCAGGTGGGGTGTCGTAGAGCAGGAACTGAAGATACGGCGCATCCGAAAAACCGGCGCCGAACTCGACCGGATCACCCGGCGACTGAACGATGTTGACATTAGAGGGCAGCACACCCGCCGTGCTGAATGTGACATCGCCATAACTCAGCTCGCGCGGTTCCTGCGCCGCGATGGGAAATGCGAGCAGGCTGATCAGAAGGATGGGGATCAACCTGAGAGAACGGATAAACATGGAACATGAACTCCTCATGGGTGAGCCGCCCTGCACACCCAACTGACGCATCCGGACGGTTCTTGATGTATTGATTATTATAAGGATACCGAAGAATGGCGCAGCGGACACAACGCGAGGAACACGACTTTCTGACGATGATACTACTCTGAAGCGATAAGCCTTGACTTTCAGCGTCAGCCTGTTTCGGGCGGCACGATGATCGAGACCGCCTTCGGAAGCAGGCGAACTGAAGCCTGCCGATCCTTGCGCAGCGCTTCGCCATCATAAGCGATCATCTGGCGGCGGCTGGTCTGAATGTCGATCGTGCTGGCGCGCCACTGCTGAAGCGGCGGCTCCGGAAGCGGACGATTCATCCGTGACGTGATCGCGTTCAGGGCAAAGCGGAACGGGCTGAACGTTCGTATCACCACCACATTGAAACTGCCGTCATCAATGGCAATATCATCCGCAAGCTGAAGCCTGCCTACGCCGAATTTGCTGGCGTTGAAGATCACCAGCGTCATGCCTTCTGCCTTGACTGTCTCACCATCCAGCGTCAGACGGTAACGCACCAGGCGCGAATGACGAAGCTGACGCACCGCGTGGACGAAATATGCCAGCTTGCCCAGCCGGGCTTTTTCCTCGCGCGGCGTCCCGCCGGAGACATCTGCCGCATATCCCATGGCAACCGCGATCAGAAAATGTTTGTCGTCAATGCAGCCCATGTCGATCGGGCGGATGACGTGATCTTCAGCCAGCGCCAGTTCGAGCGCTGCCTGCCGGTCAGGCGGCACGCCGAGTTCTTCCGCCAGCACATTGGCAGTGCCGCTCGGAATGATCGCCAGCGGCACGCCGCTGTCCGCGAGGCCGGCCGCCGCTTCAACAACCGTGCCATCCCCACCGCACACGATCACCAGATCGGCATTGTCCTTCACGGCAGCCTGAGCAAAACGGGTGGCATCCCCCGCATCCTGCGTCAGCGAAAGCTGATAGCCCTCATCATCGCGCGCGTCAAGAAAGGCGCGGATGGCTTCTTCATCGTCCCGCGTAAGACCGGAGACGGGATTGACGATCACATGCAGCCGTTTGCGATTTGCCTCGCCCATCATGCTGATCCCTTACGGTAAACGTTACACACGATCCTAGCTTAGAGGCAGAAAACCGTCTGGTCAACCTAACAGATGATGAGCGTTTGCGCGATGTTCAGCCTGGCGACAGGGTCTCGATCAGCCGCCGCAGGGTGCGCACGGCGCGGTCATACTCCGCAAGCGGCAGATGTTCGTTCGGCGTGTGATCGAGATTGCTGTCGCCCGGCCCGTAGGCGGCGATCGGGCAGTTCCACACCCTGCCGACCACGTTCATATCGCTTGTCCCGGTCTTGAGGACAAAGCCGGGCTGCCCGCCCTCTGCCCGGATGGCGGCGTTGAGCTGGCGTGCCAGCGGGCTGGTGCGTTCTCCCTGGCAGGCATACTCAGCGCCGTAGAACGTCAGCGACATCCCTTCCGGAGCAGCCGAGCGTACAAATGCCTCGACCTCGTCTGGCGTACAGCGCGGCGGCAGGCGAAAACCGATCGTCAGTGTGACGGTCTCTTCAAACGAGTCGGTTCGCGTGCTGATGCTGCGCAGTGAGGGCATGACCTGATCGAAGAAGCGCTCAATGCCGTCATTACGCGCATCGCACCATGCGCTGATCGCATTCCAGAACTCGACGCCGATTTCCGCTGCACCGGGTTCCGGGCGGGCAGAATGCGCATTGGCGCGCGTCAGCCATGCATCGACCAACAGCCGGCCCTTGTAACCCAGCGTAATCCGTTCTGCGCCGCTCGGCTCGCCGATCACACACAGATCAGGCTGAAAGTCGCGCGCGATCTGCCGCGCCCCTTTGCTCGATGCCGATTCTTCCTCGACAGCGCCCGCCACGATGACACGCCAGCCTGCGGGGATGTGTGCCTGGGCGGCCGCCTCTGCAAATGCGCACAGCGATCCTTTGGCATCCACACTGCCCCGCCCATAGAGAATTTCATCCTCCACGCGAACGGGGATCTCGCCCGGATACGTGTCAATGTGACCGAGCAGCATCAGCGTGTGAGGCGCATCTGCCGGGCCGCGCCAGCCGACCGCGCTGCCAGAGGCATCTATCCCTGCTTCAAAACCATTCGCCCGCATCCACGCGACCAGCGTCTCGACCGCGCCGCGTTCCTCGCCAGACGGGCTGTAGCAGCCGACCAGATCAACCAGCAGCCGGGACATGCGCCAGCCTTTCGCAGATGCGCTCCGTTGTCTCACGGGTACTGCCCATGTGCGTAATCCCCGAACAGGCCGCGCGAACGCGATCGCCTGCCCCGCCGTAGCCCAGGTGATCGAGCATCATCGCCGCGCTGAGAACGGCCGCGCGCGGATCAGCCACCCCCTGCCCGGCAATATCAGGCGCACTGCCATGCACCGGCTCAAACACGCCCAGCCGCCCTGCGCCGACATTGGCGGACGGCGCAGCGCCCAGACCGCCCGTCAGCCCCGCCGCCAGATCGCTCAGGATATCGCCGAACAGGTTGGTGGTGACGACGACATCAAAGCGCGATGGCTCCATCACAAAGCGCATGGCAGCGGTATCGACCAGCATTTCCTCGACGCGCAGCGACGGAAACCCGGCAGCGACCTCCAGCGCAGCCGTGCGAAACAGCCCGCACGTCTCCTTGAGGACATTCGCCTTGTGGACGATGGTCAGCAGTCCGCGCCGCCGCAGCGCCCACTCGCACGCCGTCTGTGTGATGCGCGCCGAGGCTGCCCGTGTGATCACCCGTTCGGCGATCGCGGTCGCGCCGTCATCCTCGACTCGCTCGCGCCCTGCATACAGCCCTTCCGTATTCTCACGGACGATCAGCAGATCGATGCCGTCAGCAGCCGCCGGGCGCAGATTGGCATACAGATCGAAATGACGGCGCAGCGCCAGGATCGGGCTGCGATAACCCGCCACTTTGGTCATTGGCGAACTCGTTGCGCCGAACAGCACCGAATCGCTCGCCTCACAGAGCGCCAGCGTCTCGGTGGGCAGCGCATCGCCGACGCGCTCGAACGTGCCGAACCCTGCTTCTGCCACCTGAAAATCCAGCGGCAGATCGAGCGCTTCCAGCACAGCCCGCGCCGCGGGAATGACTTCCTGCCCGATCCCGTCACCGGGGATCAGTGTGATCAGCGTCATGATTGAGCCTTCTCCCGGAAACGCGCCTGCAGCATCGGCAGCAGGCCGCCCGCATCCATGATCGCCTGCACGGAAGGCGGCAGGCGGGGAATAACGAATGTCTGCCCGGCGGCATGAACCTGAGCATTCGCCAGATCGATCGTCAGCATATCGCCCGTTTTCAGGCTCGCCGCCAGCCCCGGACAGGTGATCGGCAGCACGCCCTGATTGATACAGTTGCGGAAGTACAGCCCGCTGAAGGATTCGGCGAGAACAGCATACACACCCGCATACTTGAGCGAGGTCACCCCCTGTTCACGACTGCTGCCACAGCCCCAGTTGCGTCCGGCGACGATGACATCGCCGCGCTGAACGTTCGCCGCGAACGCCGGATCGAGGTCTTCCAGCGCGTGCGCGGCGATCTCCTCAGGTGTTTTGAGCGTGTAGGTATATTTGCCGGGGAAAATCACATCGGTGTTGACATTGTCGCCATACACCCAGGCGCGGTGTGTCGTCGTCATCAGGATCCCTCCAGAAATTCACGCGGATCGGTGATGACTCCGGTCAGCGCGCTGGCGGCGACGACATACGGATTCGCCAGATGAACCGGCGCATCCGCGGTTCCCATCCGACCACGAAAGTTACGGCTGCCGCTGCTGATGGTGGCCTCGTTCGGCGCTGGAATGCCCATGTGATTGCCCATGCATGGGCCACAGCCGGGCGTGTTGATGGCTGCGCCCGCGCCGATCAGCGTCTCCAGCACGCCAGACTGCGCCGCCCGCTGCAACACCTGCGCACTGGCCGGGATGACGATCAGGCGAATGCGCACCTGCCGTCCGCGCAGCACTTCGGCGGCGGAGGCGAGATCTTCATAGCGGCCGTTGGTGCATGTGCCGAGAAATGCCTGCTGAACCGGCGTGCCGGCGGCCTGGCTGAGCGGCACGACGTTATCCGGCTGATGCGCCATCGCCACCTGCGGCTGAAGTGTGCCGAGATCGAGCGCGTATTCAGCATCATAGAGGGCATCGGCATCGGGATAGAGCGGCGTGTAATCGCGGGTGCGGCGGGCTTCCAGATAGTCAAAGACGGTCTGGTCAGGCGGCATGTATGCATTCATCGCGCCGAATTCCGCCATCATGTTGGTCAGCACAGGACGCTGATCGACCGAGAGCGCCGCGATCGCTTCGCCGGCAAACTCAACCGAGCGGTACTCACCGCCGGACATGCCCAGATCGCCAAGAATGCGCAGGGCGGCGTCCTTGGCCGTGACGCCGGGCTGAAGCGCGCCGCTGAGCGTGATGCGCATCGTCTCCGGCACACGAATCCAGAGCTGCCCCGTCGCCCAGAGCGCGGCCATCTCGGTGCGTCCCACGCCCATTCCGAATGCGCCCAGCCAGCCGAAATGTGTGCTGTGGCTGTCGCTGCCCATGATCGTCTCGCCGGGCAGGACGAGCGCTTCCTCGCTGATCACCTGATGGCAGATGCCGCGCCCGACCTCGAACCAGCGCACGCCCTGCTCAGCGGCGAAAGCGCGGATCTCGGCATGATTCTGCGCGTGTGCCGTCGTCGGCGCAGGGACGGCGTGATCCAGCGTGAAGAAGGTGCGCTCCGGAAAGCGTATCGCTGGCGCGCCGACCTGTTCGAAGATACGGCGAATGGCAGCGGTAGTGTCGTGGCTGAAGATCACATCCGGCGTGACATCGAGGATATCGCCGGCGCGCGCCGAGTCCACACCAGCCGCCCGCGCCAGCACTTTTTCCGCAAAGGTGTATCCGTGCGTCATGGTGTGGGCACACCTGCGGCTTCACGCAGCAGCGCATCGACCTGGCTCAGCGAGAGCGGCGCGGCATCCGCCAGATGCTTGACCGTCTGCGTGACGCGGCGCACGGTGTCGTCATCGAGTGCCAGACCGAGCGACTGGGCGCGATCCTTGAGGCTGTTCCAGCATGTCAGGCGGTGACCGATGCTGATCTCGCGCGTCAGCCCAAAGTCCTCCGGGCGCAGAATTTCGTAGGTCTCCGGGTCTGCCAGCACGGCTTTGGCGTGAATGCCCGCTTTGTGGATGAAGGCATTTGCGCCGGTGATATAGTTGCTGAAGGGGATATCGATGCCGCACCACTCGGCGATCAGCGCGTCAAGCTGCGGCAGCAGGCGCAGGTTGTACTTGGCAACGTAGCGCCGGTCGAGCGTGTACAGCCGCGCCACCAGCCCACCGAGCGGCGTGATGCCGTTGCGTTCGCCGATGCCGAGGATGGTCGTATCGATATGCGTCGCCCCGGCGGCCAGCGCCGCCGCTGCATTGGCGATGGCGCAGCCGCTGTCATTGTGTCCGTGAAATTCAATGTCCAGCCCGGTCAGGCGGACGAGCTGCTCGACCATCGCGTAGACCTGATGCGGCAGCGCCACACCGACCGTATCCGCGACGCCAAGCCGGTTGACCACGCCGAGATCGGCGATACCGAGGTAGACGCGCAGCAGATCGCTCTCGCGGCTGCGGAAGGTGTCTTCGGTGCTGAAGCGCAGGATGATATCCGGAGCCTGCTCGCGGATGAACGTCATCACATCCGCAGCCAGATCGATGATCTGGGCGATATTCCTGCCGTGGCTGTGCTGCATCAACTGGGGCGACGTGCCGATCACCACATCCAGCCCATGCACGCCGGTATCGAGCGCCCGCAGCGCATCGTCCCGATTGCAGCGGATGTGCGTCAGGATGCGGGTGCGCAGTCCGGCGTTCACGACGGCACGGATATCCGCTTCACTCTGGGCGCTGGCGACGGGCGAAGTCATCTCGATCATCTCGACTCCGAAATCATCGAGCAGACCGGCAATTTCAAGTTTCTGCGCCGTCGTGAAGGTGGCGGTGCTGAACTGTTCGCCCTCGCGCAGTGTGCTTTCGATGATGGAAAAATGATCAAAAGGCATGGTCAAGCACCTCATGAATGACTTCGGCAGCCGTCCACAGATCCGCTTCCTCGATCACCAGCGGAGGCAGCAGGCGCAGCACTGTCGCGCCCGCAGGCAGCGCCAGCACACCGCGTCCCTGAAGCTCTCGCAGGATCGGCGCAACCTTGCCGCGCAGTTCGATGCCGATCATCAGCCCGCGTCCGCGCACCTCGCGCATCGCCTTCTCTGGCAGCGTGTCTCGCAGATGAGCGAGCAGTCGTTCGCCCATGTTGTGCGCGCGGGTGATCAGATCAGTGGTTTCGAGGACATCCAGTACAGCGGTCGCCGCCGCGCACGCCAGCGGATTGCCGCCGAAAGTGCTGCCGTGCGAAGTCGGGGCGATCGCGCCGGCCCGTTCGCCGATCAGGCAGGCTCCCATCGGCAGCCCGCCCGCCATGCTCTTGGCGATCGCCATCAGATCAGGCTGCACGCCGTCATGGCGATGCGCGAACAACTGCCCTGTCCGCCCGAAACCAGTCTGCACTTCATCGAGGATGAGCAGAGCGCCGCGTTCATGCGCGATCTGCTGTGCCGCCGCCAGATAGCCCGGCTGCGCGGGATGCACACCGCCCTCGCCCTGCACTGCTTCCAACAGAATGGCGGCGGTTTCGCCGGTCACGGCGTCGCGCAGACGGTCAACATTGTTGTACGGTACGTGTGAATAGCCGGGTACAAGCGGCGCGAACGGCTCGCGATAGGTTTTTTCCCATGTTGCCGAAAGCGCGCCAAACGTCCGCCCGTGAAAGCCGCGCATCGCCGCGACGATCCCGCTGCGCCCGGTCGCCAGCCGCGCAAACTTGACGGCGGCTTCAATCGCTTCGGCGCCGCTGTTGCACAGGAAAACACGCGGCATCCCTGCGGCGGCGCACAAGCGCGCCTGATACGCTGCCCGCACCGGGTTGTGAAACAGTTCCGGGCAGGCGATCAGCGTCTCGATCTGGGCGCGGATGGCCGCGTTGACCACCGGATGAGCATGTCCGAGATTGGCTGCTCCCTGCCCACCCACACAGTCGATGTAGCGGCGTCCATCGCTGTCATAGAGCGCCGCGCCTTCGCCGCGCACGATCGTGATATCGCGTTTGAGATACGTGCCGCTGCTGTGCAGTTCTTCCAGGGCAGCGTAGTCGATAGTGGCATCAAGCATAGTCCGCCTCCAGAAAAAGCGCCGGATCGCGCGCGATCTGCGTGCCTCCACCGTTCAGGGCAGCGGTCAGCGGCTGATCACGGCGCGAATCCGCCAGGATGACGCGCGCGATCTGCGCTTCGCGGGCGGCGAGCAGTTTTTTCTTCATCCGCCCCGATGCGAAATGCTCATAACGGTCGAGGTCGTTGAGGGGAATTTCCGTGACCAGCGAATCCGGATCGCAGAGATCGCGCAGCAAGCCGGGCACGTTGCTGAGGATGACCAGCGCGTCGGCATTGAGCGCGCGGGCGATCTGCGCCGCCGCCAGATCGCCATCGACGTTGAGGCGTTCGTAAGCCTCGCCAAGCGCCAGCGGGGCGACCACCGGCGTCATCCCTGCGTTCAAGAGCGTCTCCAGCAGGTCGCTGTTGACCGCATGGATCGCGCCGCTGTAATCATCGCGGATGATCACCTGACGGCCGTTCATCAGCGCGCGGATGGCGGTTTTGCGCCGCGCATACAGCACATTCGGGGACGCCAGACCCACGGCATTCACGCCGCGCGCCAGCAGCCCGGCAGTCATCTGCTGGTTGACGGCGGCTGCCGCCATGCTGAAAAGCTCGATCGTCCGCGCATCGTTATAGCGGCTGGTATGCCCGCTGACCGATGTGATCGTCCGCGCCGGATACCCCACCTGCTCGCCGAGCTGGTTCGCCGCGTCGCTGGCTCCGTGGACGATCACCCAGCGTTCCCCTGCCCGGATGCGCGCCGCGATGTCATCGAGCGCGCGCTCGTGATCCACGCCTGCGCCGCCGCCGATCTTGAGAATATGCAGTGTCATGGATAGATCCCTCTGAACGTCAAACCGGTCGTCTCTTCAAAACCACACATCAGGTTCATGCTCTGCACGGCGCTGCCTGCCGCGCCTTTGCCCAGGTTATCGATCGCGCACAGCAGGACTGCGCGCCCGGTCTGTGGGTCATATTCCCAGCCGACATCGGCGAAATTCGTGCCCGCCAGCAGGCGCGGCTCCGGATGACGGTGAATGCCCGTGCGTTCATGGACGATGCGTACGAACGGCGTCTGATTCCACGCGCCGCGGTAAGCTGCCCACAGATCGCGGTCACTCAAGCCTGCAGGAAGGGTGACATGCACTGCGGCCGCCGCGCCGCGCACCAGCTCGACGCTGGTCACGGCGATGCGCACGTCAAAGTCACCGCACGGAGCCAGCGCCTGCCGAACTTCCGCCTCGTGGCGGTGGCGCGTCATCTGGAACGGGCGGACGACGCCCACCCGCGCGGGATGATGGCTGCTGTCGCTCGGCGATTTGCCGGCTTCGCTGCTGCCCACCTTGACATCGCTGAACAGCGGCTGATCAGCTTTGAGCAGACCGCCGTCAATCGCCGCCCACACCGCCAGCAGGGTCGCCGTCGCATTACAGCCGACCCCGCTGGCATAGCGCGCGCCGTTCAGCCGGTCGTGATACAGTTCCG
The DNA here is from genome assembly GCA_030263515.1 of Anaerolineae bacterium CFX9. Classification (GTDB taxonomy): domain Bacteria; phylum Chloroflexota; class Anaerolineae; order Aggregatilineales; family Phototrophicaceae; genus Flexifilum. The sequence continues at coordinate 11,975 of SZPD01000059.1, forward strand.
GCAAGCCATAGACGAAACGATCCAGCCAATCCGGCGCAGTGTGCGGCGCGGCATAGTAGTCAGCGTAGACAGCCGCATCGCGCAGGCGGAAATCGGCGCTCAGATCGATGATGCGCTCCGCCAGTTCGCTCCAGCGGGCGATCTGGCGCTGAGCCTCGCCGTGTGGCAGCGCCAGAAAGAGCACGTCGCATGGCTCCAGCGCATCCTGTGTCGTGAAGCGCAGATCGGTGCTGCGAAACGTCGTGTTGCGCAGATGCGGATGCACCTGATAGATGAATTTGCCAGCACTGCTCTCGCTCGTCACCTGGGCAATCTGCACCTGCGGATGATCGAGCAGCAGGCGGAGCAGTTCGCCACCTGCATAGCCGCTTGCGCCGACGATGCTCACGCGGATAGTCATGCCAGCACCTCGCGCTGCCCGATCGTGCTCAGGGCGTGGCGGACGACTTCTGCCGCAATATCAACTCCGGTCGGCGCACTGCTGTTACGAAATTCCATCGTGTGGTTGACCTCGTTGATCAGCAGGCCGCGCGCCTCGTCCTCAAAGACATCGATCGCCAGAATGCCGCCGCCAACCGCATTCGCCGCCGCCCGGCAAAGCGCATCCAGTTCCGGCGTGACCGGGCAGTTGGACGTGACGCCGCCGCGCGCCGTGTTGGTGATCCAGTGCGGCGATGTGCGGTAAACGGCGCAGATCGTGCGGTCGCCAACGACAAACGCGCGAATATCCCGGCCGGGTTTGGCGACGTACTGCTGCGCGTAATACGTGTGGTGGTTGTAATCGCCAAGCGTCTGGCGGTGTTCGAGAATGGCTTCTGCGCTGACCGGATCGTTCACCCGCGCCAGCAGCCGCCCCCATGAGCCGGTCACGGGTTTGAGCACGGCGGGATAGCCGAGATCATCCAGCGCACGGAGCGCGCTCTGCGGCTCAAAAGCGACGCGCGCCGTCGGCTGCGGCACACCTGCCCGCGCCAGCGCCAGCGTGGTCATCAGCTTGTCAGCACAGGTGGCAGCGGTGTGATGACGATTGAGGACGTTCAGCCCCCAGCTTTCGAGGATGGCGAGTGTATACAGCCCGCGAGACGTGCTGACGCTGCGCTCCATGATCAGGTCGTAGGCTGACCACGGAACCCCCGCTGGCGCAGTCTGTTCCGAGCCGGCGGTCAGGTCGAAGTTGAGATCGCCGTCGGCGATCACATCCGGTTCGACCCCCTGCGCCCGAAACGCCTCGATGAGCAGTTTCTCCTCAGCGCGAATATGCGTGATGAGCAGCCCGACGCGCATCGAACTATTCACCCCAGTCTTCCTGCACTTCCGGGGCAAGCTCCACCTGGGGCGGATTCAGGCTGATAATTTCCAGCTCTGTGCCGCAGTCCGGGCAGGAAAGGATCTCGTGCTGCATGGCGTTGGCGGGCAGGGCGATATCGGCGGCACATTCGGGGCAGGCAGTGGTATTCATGGTCATCTCTCCTCTGAAAACGGACAACAAAAAACCCGCCGTGTCCGGGCGGGTTTCATCGCTTGAGCTTCTCGTCGCTTCTTCGACAGGAAACGCAAAACTCCCGGACTATTCGTCGGGCTTCTGCTTCTTATCCTTCTTGAAGAACGAGGTGTTGACAGGCATGTTGATCAACCTCTGTTTTCGCAGATCGTTCATCAAGATAACGTAAGATGCGCGCATCCGTCAAGACTTTTGTGAAAATCAATTTTGACGAACATTCCTGTGCAATCCATACAAACAGCCTGATGAGAGGGTAGAGATCAGGATGCTGAGCGCGTCAGGATTAGGGAACCCTTGCAGAGGATACCGGCATGAAGATAATCGAAGTTACGCTCAGGACAGCCGACAGCGCCGCACAGGCGCGCTTTTATGGGGAAACGCTCGGCTTACCTGTGACTGCTGAGCGGGACGGCACAGTCACGATCCGGATCGGGCGATCACGGTTGCGATTTGAGCCACAGGCTGGCTTCAGCGGGCGTTATCACTTCGCCTTCAATATCACCGAGCCGCTGATCGACGCGGCGGCGGACTGGCTCATCGGACGCGGAGTCTCGCTGCTGAAAGACGCGGAGGGACAAAACCGCTTCAGGTTCGACGGCGTATGGCATGCAGACGCATTTTACTTCCGCGACGCGGGTGGAAACATCGTCGAACTGATCGCCCGGCACGCGCTCTCACATTCACCCGCAGAGGCATTTTCGCCGGATCATATCCTCAGCATCAGCGAGATCGGCATCGCCACAACAGATGTGCGCGCAGCAGTCGCCGAACTGACCGCGAAGTTTGAAACCGAAATCTTCTCCAGCCCAGACAGCGACACATTCACCGCCGTCGGCTCGCACGAGAGCCTGTTCATCGTCGTTTCGCAGGGGCGGATCTGGTATCCGAATACCGGCGATGAAGCTGTCATGCTGCCGCTGCGAGTCACCGCCGAGACGAACGGGGGCATCAAAAAAACCCTGACCGAGACAGACATGCCTCACACAATCAAATAAGTGATATGCTTATGACTGTGCCTCCATACACAAGCGCAGTCCATGAAACTGAGTGAGGCTTTCAGGCAAACCATCCTCGGCAAAACCCGGATCGTCGCCGGGAAAAACGGGCTGAATCGCGATGTGCGCTGGGTGCATATCGTCGATATGCCGGATGTATTGTCATGGGTGAGACCCGGCCAGCTCCTCCTGACGACCGGATATGCATGGGCACGTGAAGATGACGGTCAGCGTGAGCTGGTGCAGGCCTTAGCCGGGCAGGAACTCGCCGGCATTGGGCTGGCTGTGCCTCGCTTTTTCGATCATTTTCCGCGCGCCTTCCGCGAAGAAGCCGACCGGCTGGAGCTGCCCCTGATCGAAATCCCGTGGGAAATCCCGTTTTCGCTGATCACCGAAGAGCTGCACACCGCTATCCTCGCTGAGCAAACCCGCCTGCTGGAACAATCCGAGCGGATTCACCGCACGCTGACACAAGCCGCCCTCGAAACCAGCAGCCTGCAAGAGATCGCGGCAACACTCGGCGAATTGATCCATCATTCGGTAACGTTTGAAGATCAGGACGGGCATATCCTCGGCGCGTTCACCCTACCAGGCGCGCTGGATCGTGTTCGCCGCGAAACCCTCGAAACCGGCAGCACGCCGCAGGATTTTCTCGACTATCTGGAGCGTTCCGGCTACCGCACGCTGATCGATCGGGCCAGCCAGCCGCTGCGTATCCCTCCGGCTTCTGATCTGGGTTTTGCCGGGCGGATCGTCTGCCCGATTCGGCTGAAGGGCGAGACGGTCGGCCGCGTCTGGATCCTGGAGACGGAGCAGCCTTTGACCGATCTCGATCTGCGCGCGGCTGAACATGCATCCACCGTCGCTGCGCTGCAAATCGCCCATCAGCGCGCGATCGCGTCGATCGAGGCGCGCGTCGGCTACTCGTTCCTGTCCACCCTGCTCGAAGGACGGTTTGAAGCGACGCCAGCCAGTATCGAGCGGGCACAGCTCCACGGACTCGATCTGGCAGGTCGTTATCGAGTCGGAACGCTGGTGATGGCTGAACCTCTGCCCCTGTCTCATGAAGCAGTGATGAAGCGTGAAAAACTGGCGGATCAGCTTCGGCAGCAGCTTGCGGCGCACCACATCGCCCCGCTGCTGTCGGTCTCGCTGAACCAGATTCCGTTTATTGTGCCGGAAAATGCCGACCCACAGCAGTTATGGGAACCGCTGGCAAGCCCATCACTGGCGATGGGGATCAGCCGCGTCTGCGCGGGGGTTGAGGGGATCCGACAGGGTTATATCGAGGTGCAGCAGATGGTTCCCCATCTGATGTTCGGCAGGCTCCAGCGCTATGATGACCTGCTCCTGCCGCGCGTGCTCAAAGGGGACAGCGAAGCGCAGAATGCCTTCATCGCGTCATTCATGGCTCCCTTCAGGCAGGTGCGCAATGGCGACGTGCTGCTTCAGACTCTGCTGGCATATGCCGGGAACGGGTTTCACCTGCGGCAGACGGCCAAAGCACTGCATATTCACCCCAAATCCCTGCATTACCGGCTGGAACGCGCCGCGGAAGTCCTCAGTATCGATCTCAATGAACCAGATACCCGCTTCCAGATCCAGCTTGCCCGGCGCATCCTTGATCTTCACGGCTGATTTTTATCCTCTCAGGACAAAGAAAACCGCGTAATTTCTCCTCTTTGTCGGTCGCGATGCTGATCATTGTTACATAGAATTTCCGCACCATCGTTGAGAGACCATCATGATCCAGCAAACGACGCGAACTTCCGAGTTGATCCGGCTGCGTGACGAGGCG
>SZPD01000060.1 GCA_030263515.1 Anaerolineae bacterium CFX9
CCATGCCTGTCACAAAGACATTTTACGCAGCAGATCGCGCAGAATGGCGGGCGTGGCTGGCGGAAAATCACACCACGGCGGATGAAATCTGGCTGCTGTTCCCGGCGAAGGATACAGGCAGACCGGGGGTATCCTATCTGCATGCCGTTGAGGAAGCGATCTGTTTCGGCTGGATCGATGGCATCGCCAGGCGTATGAACGACGAATTCAGGGCACAGCGCTTCACGCCGCGCCGCCCACGGAGCAACTGGACAGAGCTGAACAAAGAGCGGGCGCGCCGTCTGATCGCAGCCGGGCTGATGACGGAAGCTGGTCACGCCGTGCTGCCCGATCTGGCGCTGAAGCCGCTGGAAATCGCGCCGGACATTCTCGCCGCGCTCAGGGCTGACGAGGAAACCTGGCGCAATTTTGAGGCATTTCCCGATCTCTACCAGCGCATCCGCATCGGCTACATCGAGGAGGCGCGCGCGCAGCCGGATGTCTTTCGCTCGCGTCTGGAAAATTTCCTGAAGCTCACCCGCCAGAACAAACAGCTCAAAATTCTGATCTGAGGGCAACATATATGCCCTCAGAGCGTTACGCTCCACCCGCCGCCTGCTCAAGCGCCGTCCACAGCCTGTCTTCAATCTCGACGATGCCTTCCGCCAGAATCTGCTGGTAAAGGCGGTTACCGCGTTCGCCGGGGGTCAGGATTTCGTCCACGCCGGGCAGCCGCTTTGTCGCCTTGACCTGCTGTCGCAGTGCCTCAACCCGGCTTCTGAATGCTTCTGCGTCGGTGAGCAGCGCCGGGTCGATCAGCATGATCAGGTTGCCTGCGTCGATCTTCTTTCCGCTGGCGTCCAGTTTCGTATCGACCCACTGATGAGTCAGAATCTCGACCATCATCGCCAGCGCCGCGCCTTTGTAACCGCCGAATGCCCGGATCGCGCCCGCCAGCGCCGCGCCGGGATCGGTTGTCGGCTGGCCGTGCGCATCCCACGCCACGCCTTCCGGCAGCGGCTTGCCCGCCGTCTGCGCCTCGATGATGCCGAAGCGCGCAATTGCCGAAGTCGCCATGTCGAAAACCAGCGGCTCGCCTTCTGCCGGGATACCGATCGCCAGCGGATTCGTCCCGAAGATCGGCTCATAGGCTCCGTGCATTGCCACATACTCATGCGAGCCGGCGAACACGAAGGCGATGTATCCGGCGCGCGCCGCCATGCTGGCGTAATATCCGATCGCCCCTGTCGATGAGGTGGTGTTGTTGGTCCCCACGATGCCCACGCCGTGCCCGGCAGCTTTTTCCAGCGCCATTTCCAGCGCTTTCTGCACGACCACCATCCCGGAATTTCGCCCCCCGTCGATCAGCGCGGCGAGCTTGTGATCGCGTATGATGGCGATCGGCTTCGCGTTCGGGTCACGCGGCATGCCAGCGCCGATCAGCTTGACGATCCCCTGATTGTTGCCGCGAAGCTGAGCGTACATCAGCACATCGTGGATGATCTGCGCTTCTTCCGGCGGATAGCCGCTGTGAGCCAGAATCGTGAGTGTGGTCGCCTTGAGCTGTTCGAGCGGAACGCGCATGGATCCTCTGCCTCTCTGGTAGGATAAGTCTGGCGCGCTATTCTACCGTCTTTGGCAGGACTGCTCAGGCAGATATTCACGCGGTGCTTTATCCACGTCTGCCCAGCACCAGCTCGACCGTCGTTTCGCGTTCGGCGTTGAAGATCACATGATCGCGGGTGGAAAGCAGCTCATGTTCGCCGCTGTCCAGCACGACGAAGTACAGGTCAGCCGCTGCTTCCCCTTCGCTGAAGTCGCGCATTCGGTAGATCACGGTGAATTCGCCTTTTCGCCCTGTCAGCGCGGCCCCGATCAGGTCGTCATAGCGCACATCCCTGTCATAAACGCGCACCAGCAGCCCCGGAGCCGGTTTCCCTTCGGCGGTGAGGACGCGCCCGCGCACGTAAAAGGGTTCGTCGTGCATACGCGGGCGGGGCTTGCGTCCGGGTTTGCCGTCGTCATCCGGGCGCACGGGCGGAACCGGCGCAGGGCGGGCGATGGCGAAATCGAAGCGCACAGACGTATCGACTTCCAGGGTGAAGGGGGTCGCGGCGCGGTACACCACGGTATCTTTGGCGTCGCGTGCCGTCACCAGATACGGCTTGTCTGCCAGCCGCGCTGCCACCTCGGACGGGATCGTCAGCCGGTAGTAGCCGGTTTCGTCCGTCCTGGCGCTGCCCGCCGCGCGCATCACACGACCGCTGGTATCCTCCAGCATCACGTTCAGGTCAGGGAGGCCGCGCAGATCATCACCGGCGGCGCGCCCATGAATGATCGCTGCGCCCTCCGGCACTTCCGGCTCATCGATCTTCGATTCCTCGGTGATCTCAAGGGCATGAAGCGTGCGCAGCGCCCCCTGCGCCGTTGCGATCATGCGCTGCGTGCGCGGGTCTTCAAGCCCATGTTTGCGCGCCATACGTTCCGCCTCACGGGCATAGAGCATCTGCGCGCCGCGCTGCACATCCGTCAGCCGGCTGAGGATGTCCTCGGTCAGGTCTGCCGGCGCTTCGGCGGAAGTTGGGCGGGCGCGCCCGGTCGATGCTTTTCCTGGGTCAAATCGCTGCGTCATAATTCGTTTACGCCTTCCTGATTACCCATCCTGATAGATACTCTTCATGAACTGGCTGGCAAGCGCGAGCAGGACGATGAACATGAGGCGCGCTTCATTTGGCATCTGCTGCTGAGGCTCGCCACACTTCAGATACGTCTCCAGTGCCGAAAGATTGCCCGTCACATGCAGCTTGTCGCCCACCGCGATGAAACAGTAATTCCCCTGATTGTCGTTCATGTTGCCGAGCAGGAAATTGAGCGTCGCCAGCGAGAAACGCGGACCTCGGCGGGCGGATGAATCCGTCATGACGCCGCGCAGGGCAGGCAGGATCGGCTCTTTCATGCGGTTGTGAGAGGCGCGCACCGTGCTGCCCATTACGAGCGCGGTCGCCAGGATATGATCCCCGTTCAGCACCTCGATCTGGTTGTCGGCAAAGTTGACATCATCAAGCGAGAACAGGGTCACCATCGTCTGGCGTTCCCCGGCGTCGGACTGGCGGATCTGGTTGCCGGTAAACAGGATGCCGCCATCGGGGAACCCCGCCGCATACTTCCCGCTGGGCAGTCCTTCCCTGAGCAGGTTCTGGAAATTGCCCGTCTGCGCCGCCAATGCCAGTAACAGCAGTTCGGTGACGCTGGCGCTCGGCGCGAGGTTGACCACAAACGTATTTGAGGAAGACAGGTTGACTTCGCCGCCGATGTTCAGCCTGCCCGTCACTAGCCCGACCAGCCCGCCGGAACGCTGATCCTGCTCAAAGGTCAGCGCGCGATCGGAAAAAAGCTGGTTATCCGTCACCGAAACTGTGCCCGCCGCGCCCAGGAAAAGCGCCCTGCCAAAAGGCTGAACCACGTAATTGCCGTCCACCCTGGCTGCATGTCGTCCTTTGGCGATCGTCGTGATATCCTGCGGCACGCTGCCAGCCAGCTTGCTGCTGCCACCCATGAACAGGTTGGCGCTCAGGCAGATCGGCAGGACGATTCCGCCGCGCGGCCCTGCATCGACGGTCAGCGCAGGGGTGAATGCTGCCAGATTGCCGGCTGCCTGTCCTCGTCGGAACTCGTCATAGGATGCCTTGTGTACCGACTCCTGCGGCGCGGCACTGCGCACCATGACCGTGTCGCCGCTCCCAGCAGCGGGCGTCGCCGTGAAGCGATCGGCGGCAAAATCCGCCGTGATCTGCCGTGCCCGCGTATCGCCGCCGTTGTTGAGCACATAGTTGTCGCGCACGGTCACATCGACGGCAAACGCCGCGAAGATGCCGCACAGCGCGCGCCGCGCATCGCGCCCGCAGTCCTGAACAATATTTTCCTCGATATACATGCCGTCATTGAGCGCCAGCGCGATGCCGCCTGTGGCGCGCGCGATGGCGAAAATATCATCACCCGCTGCCGGCGCGTCCAGCACACAGCGCACGATCCGGTTGCGGTAGATCACCAGATCGATCACAAAACCGGTGATCGTGCCGGTCAGCATGTAGATGATCAGCATCAGCCTGAGATCGGTCATCGCCTTCCGCTGGGTGCTGAAGAGGCTGCTCAGCACCGCCTGATCGCTCGACGTGAAGCGCGGCGCGCCGATCCCGGACAGGCTCATATTGGCGATCGTGTTTTCCTGGATCAGCACATCATGGATGAATGCCAGCAGGTCATCTCCGCCAGTGGGTCTGGGGCGGGGATTCGGGTTCCTCTCCAGGAAGAAGAAATAGGCAGCATCCCCCAGCGGTTCATGCTTGACGACGCGGAAATCCTCGTCCGAGACGGTGACTGCGTATTTGTTGCCCGGCAGCCTGCCCGCGAATGTCCCATCGCTTGCGACCGGGAAGCTGAAGATCGCCCCGGAGTCATCCTCGAAGAAGATCGTCATCCCGCCGATCGGCTGATCCTCGAAGAACAACTGCCCGCGTATCACAGAAGGATCGTGCGCGATCACATACGGTTCCGGGGGTTCAAAGCCCGGTATATCCGGCGGGGTGAAGTCGATATCGGCGATATCGCTGCCGAGCGTGATGCCATTGCCTGCGCCGCCCACCACCAGATTTTCGCGCACGACCACAATTTCACTGCCGCTGCCGATCTGGATGCCGCCCAGCGTCCTGAACAGCGCCTTTGGTGGCAGGTCGAGGGTATACAGCCCCCAGATCAGGCCGACGTAATAGACCAGGTAGATCGTATTCAGATAGAAATCTTCCGGGTCGGCGCAGGGATCGGTTGGGTTGACGGGCGGCGTGTCCGGGTCATTGTCTTCAGGCGGTTCCGGCAGCTCGCCCGCCGGGATGACCTGCACGTCGCTGTTTTCGATCGTCATCCGCTCGCCCTGTGCGTAGATGCCCACGTCGCCGCCTTCACGATCGAGCAGACGGACGTTGCAGCGCCGCACGGAGCCGCTGCGAATGTCATCGATGTCAATGCCGACCACGCCCGCCAGCACATGAACATCCTGAATCGTCAGTCCGTCCACACGCTGCGCCAGAATGCCGGTCCCCGTCACGTTCACCACCGCCAGATTGACCAGATGAATGCCAGAGCAGTTGACGAGCGTGATCGTGGCGTTTGCCCTGCCATCTGCTGGCAGAAGCACCGAGCGCGTGCCGCAGCCGCTGATCGTGATATTGTCTCGCCCGATCAGGCTGACCGTGGCGCGATGTGTCCCCGGCAGCAGGCAGATATCGCCGCCGTTAGCGCCGAGCCGTTCCAGCGCCACGCCGAGATCATTGAAGTCGCCATCGCTGATTTTGCCATCCCCGACAGTGAACGTGCAGCAGTCATTGACCGCCGTCAGCGGGCGGAACGGCGGGCGGCAGTCACTCACACCGATGCTGCCGTCGGCGCGCCAGTGGATCAGTGCCAGCGGGGCGAAATAGCGCGTGACGCCGTCCGGGGCGGCTCCGGTCTCCAGTGTCCACGGCAGTGAGCGAGTCGGCGTTTCTGGCCGCGCCGCGATGACCCAGTAGTCCTCCTGAACACGATCACTGCCCGTAATCGTCACCTGGATGCCAGTTGTCCCCAGCGTGACAGGCGTGCCGGCGGTGAACGGAATCGCAGGGGGCGATGCCAGGTCGCTGCCCCGGTTCCAGATGTTCATGAAGTACCAGATGCCCTCGGTCTCCATGAGCGCCTTGTCAGGGCGGTTTTTCCAGTCCTCGAATCCGGCAGTCGGCACAGGCGTTTGCAGGGTGAGCGTGATCGCGCCGCCCGCAGTTTCGTCGTTCGGGTCTACCGCGGTGATACGAGTCAGATGCCCGCTGAGCGCGGCGGTTTTCTCGCCGTTGGGCAGGCGTGCGCTCCACGGCAGGATCTCGATCACCTGCCCCACGATCGGCGTGCTGTATTCGTCGCGCGGGGGCGTGATCAGTGTGACGCGCGTGCGGTCTGCCGAGAGGCTGACGCGGTAGAGCGGCGAAGCGTTGTCGTAGCCCCAGGTCAGCGTGCTGGCGCTGACCTGCTGGACGCGGATCGCCTGATTTTCCGCGCCAAGATAACCGCCGCCGACCGCTGGCTCGCACAGATCGTCGTCCACGCCTTCTTCGGTATAGGTGACTGTCAGCCGTGTATTGACAAGACGTTTGCAATCCGCCGCCAGCGTGCCGGTGTTCGACGCCGCCATGATGTCGGACATCAGCTTCCATGCCTGATCACAGTTGACCGCGTTCACGTTCGACAGCACATGCACGCGCTGGAAGCGCCGGCTGCGCGCCGCCGTGTCTGCGCCGCCCAGCGCCGGATCGAGCAGCTCGCCATCCTCAACGGCGGTGACAGCCGCTTCGAAAGCCTCCAGCATCACCAGATCGCGCCGTGCGCTGCCTGCTGGCGGGGCGGCGACATTGGGAACCTGAAGGCGGTCAGTCTGAGTGCGGTAAGTCTGGTCAGTGTCGAGTTCCAGCCGCAGACCGCCCAGGTAGACTGTGCCCGCCAGCAGGTCGAAATCGAGATTGCTGCCAGCGCGCCGCGGACTGCTGACGCGGAAGCCATCATCGGGCGAGCCATAGCCGCCGATCACATCGACACGGGTTCGGCGGCGTTCTTCCGCGCTGATCGCCTGACCGTCGTTGTGATCAAAATCGGTGACGATCCGCCCCTGCTGCTGCCAGAGGGCGGTATAGTGTTTGCGCGGGTCGAACATCGACCGTGAAATATCTCGTTTGCCCATAGTGTTCGAACCCCCTGTCTAGGTCATCACCTGAAGGCGAGAAGCCAGCCCAAACGGCATGTATTCAGCAATTTTTGCGTTCAGCCCATCGATCCTGAACGGCGCGCCCACACTGTTGAAGACGCCCATTTCTGCGCCATGTTCGCCGCCGCGCGCCACGCTGTCCGGCGCGGTCTGGCGCAGCATGGCAAATCCCGGCTGACCGTACTCATCGCTCACGAAGAGCGCCTTGCGTGTGCCAGGCTGGAGCGTCACCGCCTCATACGGATGCGCCAGACGACTGCCCGGCGCGGCAGCGCTGAAACGGAAGCAGCCCGTCTGGGTATCGGTCACATCGACGACGCCAGCGATCAGGCAGTCGGTTGCATACAGCCGCAGCACATCCACACGCCCGAAAACGGTCACGCGCGCCATATCAACCAGACCGTTTGTCAGGTTGATGGCGTTCACGCCAGCCCGTGTGGACTGCACGACGCTGTCGTGGATGATCATCGTCTCGATACCGCCGCTGCCATCCATGCGGATCGCGCCCATCACGCAGTGATCGATGATCAGCGTCTCGACGAAGCCGCGGATCACCAGCGTGACGGGCGGCACTTCAGCGCCATCGCTATCCATCCCGCCCGGATCAAAGGTGCAGTGGCGCAGCGTGACGCGCTCGAAATCGCCTTCGATGATGACAGAACGCGCCGTGCCGTTGGCTCCGATCCACAAGCCGTCGAGTGTGAGTTCGGCGTCTGGCTCGTCGCCGGCGGGCGGCGCGCTGGTCAATGTCCATGCCGAGTTCAGCCGCAGATACGGGCGTTCCTCATCAGCAGCACGGATCGTCAGCGTTTCGATCGCGCTGATACTGCTGACAGGCGTGTATGTTCGGCTGTCCTCGATGCTCACCAGCCCATCATCCGGCAGCCCGGCGATCGCGCCGCCGCCGCTGATCGTCACATCTGGCGCAGCGCCGGTTTCAAAGCCGATCTCGCTGCGCGTGAAGCCGCCTGCGCCGACGGGCATATAGACGCCGACGTGATAGTCAACGGAAATGGCGGTCGGGATCGGCGCGTTGATCAGCAGCCTGCCGCGTTCCGGGTCGATCACGGCGCGCTTGTGCAGCGGCGCAGCTTCCCACGCGCTCAGGTCGCCCGCGCTGATATGCTGGCTGCCGAGCGGCTCGCTGTCGCCGTCCAGCAGCAGCGTGATCGAGGCGGGCAGCAGGGCTTCCTTGCCACAGTCGGGCAGGGCAGCCAGCCGCAGGATCGCCGGATAGACGCCCGCGCTGGTGAGCGCCGCCGCATTCGGCAGCATCATCAGGCGCATTCGCATGTCGCTTTCACGCCTGAACAGGCTGCCCGCCAGGGTGCGCAGGTCATTGGCAGCGGCGGCGGGCAGCCCGACTTCTGCGATCAGCGCGTCGGCATGTTCCAGCCGGATCAGATAACGCGCATCGCCCAGCAGACGGCAGGCGATTGGCGCGGGAAGTTCATAGTCTTTGGCTGTGCGCCAGGCGTCGAAGCGCTGTGGCCTCGTCCGGCGCGCGAACAGCGGGATATCGCGACCGCTGGGATCGAACGTGAATGCCGTCCCGGATGGGGATGGGTGCGGTTTCGGATCGACACTTTTGAGGCGGACGCCTCCCAGCCGGTACAGCCAGAACGTCAGGCGGGGGATGCCGTAAGGGCGTTCGCGTCGGGCATCGAACGTGTGCGCGAATTCGTCAAATGGACGGCTGGAACGGCCGCTGCCCGCCAATCCGCTGCTCTCTGCACGGCGCAGCTCGGCGATGCCGCCCGGTGGAGTCTGTGTATAGCGCCCGCGCGCAGCGGGCGGATCATCGAGGTGATGGAAGGTGCGCGCCAGCGATCGGAAACCTTCCGTGACGACGCCTTCCCAGCCGGTGATATCCGCGATCAGTTCCTCCAGCACGCGCAGGGTTCCGGCGCGGCGGCGATAGTAGATCGTCTTGGCGACATCGATCCGCTGCCCGCGTGGGTTGAAGGCGCTGATCAGCCGTGTGCCGACCAGGTCACCGATGTATGGGATCGCCCAGTCGCTGCACAGCGCGATGAACATATCTTCCCAGGTGCGATCCTGGCTCCGCCGCAGAAGCGCCGCCTGCGTCGCCCAGGTATTGACCAATGCCCGCAGCGCGCCCGGCGGATCTGCCAGGCCATCCTCATGCCGGTAGACCTCCGGGATCATCGCCCAGAACTTCTCGGCAAAGTAGCCTTCGTAATCGTCATCCACGTACTGCCTGAGTTCAGTCATCATCCCCCCGTTCAGGATTCAAACTGGGCGTTCACATTCACGGTGAACACAAAGTAGCCGCCAACGCCCGGATTGATACTCGGCGTCGTCATCGGCAGACCGTTGACCGCGATCGACTGCGGCGCGATCACGCCGGGGACGCTCGCCGCCAGCGCCAGCACCCGGCTGCGGATCATCCGCGCGCCGATACCCAGATTTTCTGGCAGCAATGCGCCGTTTTCGCCGATCAGGATGTCGCGCACGCCGTCTGCAACCAGTTCGAGGACGTAATCCGGGTTCACCACGATCGTCAGGCTGAGCGTCCGGGCGACGGGCTGCGCAGCGATGATCTCGAACGGCACACTCTCAGCAGAATAGCCCGCCAGCCGCTCGCTGATCAGCCCGCCCAGGCTGCCTTCGCCGATATAGTGGATCGTCACGACGGGGCGCTGCTGCGTCTGGCTCCAGCGCCAGGTGGCGCGCGCCCGCGTGACGCCGCTCGTGCCCGCCGCCACCGCTTCATAATCGACCAGTGAGACCGCGCGCCCCAGCATCATCGCCGAGCGCGGCGCATAACGCTTGATTCCCGCTTCGTCCTCGGCGTCTGCGCCGCCAAAAGCGGGCAGGGGATTGGTCATGCTGGTCACACCCGCGACGGGGGTCACCATCTGTGAGACTGCGCCTGCGGGCGGCGCGGCAGCGCCCGCGCCAAAGTAGTAATGAGCGACGATCTGCGCGCCGCTGCTCAGCCTTGCCCCGTTCACGCCGTCGCCAAAGGTCACTTCTGTGTCGCCATCGACGTTCTGGCGCAGGATATAAACCATTTCGTCCGGGCGGCGCTTGTAGAAGCGTGTCACCTCGCGCCAGCGAATGCCATCGACGTAGATCTCCAGCGTGCTTCGGATTCCGGAGTCGGTATTGGCATTGACGTAGGTCAGCGGCTTCTTCTTCAATTTGAAGGTCTGGTTCGGCTGGCTGGCATCGCCAATGCCGAGGATTTCGTTCGTCACCCGCTCACCGCGCGTCGCCCGTGCCAGCGCGCCGTAAACCGTGACCGGAGGGGTCAGATCGCCTGTCCATGCCGAAGCCGAAGCAATCGTCAGGGTTCCATCATCGGCGAGCGAGCCATCGACGACGACACTGCGCTCGTCGAAATCCTTCAGCACAAACTGATCGGGTTCATAGATATCGTCTACAGGCACGACATGTTCGCTTACCCGCAGCGTATCACTGGCAGCCAGCGCCGCCTTCGCCTCACCGCGCCCTGTGCCCGCGGGCAGCGCCTGTGCGTAGAAGGTGTAGCCGTTGACATCGCTGTACGTCCATGAACCGGTATCCTGCGGCGAACGGCGAGCGGCATCCCCGATCTCGGCATCCAGCGTGATCTCGGTCACCGGCTGATAAACTGCCGGGATGGTGGTCTTGGTCGTTGTGCCGTCAGTGGTGCTGGTGATTGTTTTGGAAGCGCTGATCAGCTTCTGATAGTCGTGCCGGATGCTCTGCACCCGGAACCAGCGCACATGATCGCCGCGGCGAAGCAGCACGAGCTGTCCCGGTTTGATCGTTTTGAACTGACCGTCCAGCACGATCGTTCTGGCGGACATCGTGTAATAGGTGTAGACGGAACCGGACGAGCCGTAGGATGTGAGGGTGATCGGCACTGCCAGAACGATCGGATTGTCGGCTCCCCTGAGCAGTGCGATCTGCGCAAACGGCGTATTGACCGGCAGAGACAGCGACGAGCTGAACGTCACCTTCGTGATCGGGTTGCCAGCGGGATCGTCTATATCCTCGACGGCGTTGACGCTGGATGACGCAAAGGCATTCCCGGCTTTCACCACGACCGCATCACCGGGTTTGGCGCTGACTGTGCCGCGTTTGAACGTCAGTGCGCTGACGGCTGACGCGCTCAGCGTGACCTTCGGCTGCGGACGCAGCGTGAACTTCGAGCGCAGCGGATGCCGGATGACCGTATCCATCAGCGTGAAGATCTGCGGCTTTTCGTCATCGAATGGGCTGGAACGCACTGCCGTGTCTTTGGGAAGCGTGATCGGCCTGCGCCCCTCCAGCGAGAGCGCCAGATCGACCATCGCAGCGACTGCCGGGCGGGGAAGATAGCCGATCAGATCGGCATGGCGGCGGGCGGCTGAAGCGCGCAGCGCCGTCCGCAGGTAACTTTCGCCCGCTGTCCATGCGTCATAGAAGCTGAGCACATCGCAGACATAAGCCCACATTTCGATCAGCATCACGCCGTAATCGTCAACGTCGCGCCCCAGCCAGCCAGAGCCGCCCAGTCCCATCTCCGAGGCGGCGTGTTCGAGCATGGCGGCGCGGAAAGCCGGGAACAGTCCGATCTGGCGTGGCAGGCGGTCGAGGCCGGGCTGAATATCCAGCGCTGCCGGGTCGCGCGGTCGTCCGGGCTGGCGGTCGGTCTCGCCCATCACGCACCTCCAGACACGATCACGCGCAGCGTACCGCGCTCAGGATAAACAGGATCATTCTCGACGCGGATGATGGTGTCGATGCCGGGATCGTAGAAGGCTTCACCCGCGCCGAACGTCCGCCAGTCGAAGTGCCCACGACGCCGAAAGCGGATCTGCTCAACGGCGCGCACACCGGTCACACTGCCGATGGCGGCTTCAAGCGCGCCACGATACAGCCGTGTGCCGAACGTGAAACGATCGGGCGAGAAGTACCCAACGATCCCGGTCAGCGCCTCGATCACCGCTTCCTTGACCGCGCCTGCATAGCTGGTGAACTCGGCACACACATAAACCTCGAAATCGAGATCGGCGTAGCGCGGCGGTCGCGAACGCACATCCTGTCCCGCCTGCCGGAAGCGGTTAAGCTGTTCATCAAGTTCAGCGCGCTGCTCCGGCGTGATCGTCACGGCTCCGAGCGGATCTGCCGTCGCAAAGATCGTGCGCCAACTGCCAGTCCAGCGCATCGCTGCGCCAGCGTTCTGAACCCACGACAGCCGTTCAGCAGCTTCGGCGTAGTCTTCAATCCGGACCGCGCGCAGAAGATCCTCGCGGAATGCCTGTGGTGCGTTGAGCCGGATCGATGCCGCGCTCTCCGGTTGGGCGTCGCCGTGGGTTGCCGCCGGGTTGGTGGCGCTCAGGACAAACGAAGGCGGCGCAGGCAGCGTGTTCAGTGTATGACGCGGCAGATTGCCCGCATTGACGGCATTCGAATCCAGCCGGTACTGCGCGATGAAGACTGCGCCTGAAGGGGGTGTGCGCCCAAACTCGCCATCGCCGAAGCGGATCGTCAGCCCTGCCGGTGAGCTGTAATCCCGGAAGATGTACTCATCGCCGGGGATGGGGAAGCCGACGACACGTCCCCACATACCGTCATCGAGCGTGAAATGCGGATCAAAAGCCGTGGAGGACGCGCTGCCGATCAGAGATGCGCGCCATTCCCATTCATCTGCCGGGTCGATCTCCCAGTATCGCTCTTCCACGCCGCCCGCCATCGAGACCACTTCTCGTGCCCGGAACAGGCGAATCTCGGCGCGCAGCGTTCCGTTTTCAGCATCGTACAGACGGCTGAGGGTGAAGGCGTCGCTGTCCGGCAGCGAAACGCGGTAAACCGGCTTGCCGTTGGCTCCGCGCCGCACGATGGCGCGCGTCTCCGGCGCGATGCTGCTGATCACATTGCCGACGCCGAAGGTGAAAGCCCTCGTTGCCCCTGCCGTTGCCGGGATGATATTGCCGCGCACTTCCAGGCTCAGCTTGTCGAGCGGGTATGGCGTCGGCTGGTCCCATGTCAGCCGGGTGTAGTCGTCGCCGGTCAGCGGATCGGTCAGTTCCTCGGTTTCCAGCAGGCGGACGAACAGCCTGGCAGCCGGATCGGAACTGTCGAGCGGGTTGGTCATGAGCAGGATCAGCCGTCTGCCGCTGATCGGAGGCAGCGCCGCCGCCACATGCCCGGCAACATTGATCGATGTCGAAAATGCCGGGACGATCAGGTCATCCTCATCATGGAAATAGGGGATGAAGCGGTTGCGGGCACTGTCTACCGCGTAACCGCCGCTGTCATCAAATAAACCGGTCCCGATTTCATAGACGTACTGCCTTTCTGCGTCGGTGATCGGCGTGCCGGGCGCGATCACGCCGCTTTCGCCCGGCTGACAGGTGACATCGATCCAGGTGGATGCCGCCTGCCCATCAAAGGGTTCGTAATCGACCAGCCGCGCAAGCTGCCGCAGGGAAAAGCGCTGTGAGGCGGTTTCAAGATATGCCTCGCGCGCAATGCGATCCTGCGCATACGACAGTTCATCGCCCAGCGCGCTCATCACTTCGACCAGCATGACGCCGACATCGGCTTCAAGCCGGTCGAGCCAGCGGGGATAGCGCTGCGCAGCGTAATCGAGCAGGGCGCGGCGGAAGCTCTGAAAATCTCGCGCGGTGTAATCGACCGGGAAATCGACATAGTTCTCAGGGAAGGGCGGCGGCACATCCGGCTCACAGTCCAGCCCGGTATCACAGTCTGCCTGGAAGCTGAAATCCTTATCCCTGAAGAACGGGTCAATCCGCGCGTCATGAAGCGTCAGCCGGTGCAGGGCGAAGGAATCCGGGCGGACGACATCCAGCCGCAGCACGGTACGCCCATCCACCACGGTCCAGCCGAGCGAGAGGATGGGCACGGGCGGCGTGCCCGCATCACGGATGCTGCGGATCGTCACGTCGCCGGCAGTGATTGTGCCGGGAAGCGGCGTATCCAGCGTTTCCGGCGGGCGAAGAAAGTACACATCCAGCCTGTCCTGGCTGGGATGGACGTAGACGAAATCGATCCCCGTCAGCACCGATTGGTTGAGCAGCAGATTCAGGCGGTCATCCGCGCCGTTGATCGTCATACGGTCACCTGCAGATTGAGATAGCGGCGTTCCAGCCGGGCTTTCAGAAGATAGGTGATGCGCACTTCCAGCGTTGAATCAAGGACATGCACATCGACTGCGCCAACCTCGATCACGTCGCTCAGCCAGCGTGTCAGCGCCTGATAGATGGTGACCTGGGTCAGGCTGGCAGTCGTCGGGTCGTTGGGCGCAAAGACCATCCGCCGCAGCCCGCAGCCGAAATCAGGGCGGTGCGGGCGCTCGCCTGGCGCGGTCAGCAGCACCTGCCGGATCATCTGATCGACATGTTCAGCATAATCCGCCTCAATACGCAGCCGCCCTAGTGCGCGGCTGGTCATGATCGGGTAGTGAAGGCTTGAAATCGGGTCGCCCATCGTCGAACTCCTCGATCGTTATGATGCGCTGGCGGCGGACTGTGTGCTGACCACGCTGACCGTCCCCTGTGGAATGCCCTTGTCGCTGATGCACAGGCCGACGCTGCTCTCGCTCAGCACAGGCGTGTTGTTGATCATCACGCTGAACTCGCCGACGACCCACTGCACCGTCGTACACGGGCTGGGGATCGTCCCGGAGGGCGACGGAATCTGAAACGGGCAGCCGGAAACAGACATCGTATCGCTCAGCAGCAGGACGTGGCCGCTGTCGGCAGAGACGCTGCTGTTGCTGGTCGATGCCTGCACTGTGCCGCCGTGCGGGCACATCATCTGTGAATTGGTGGTGAGCAGTCTGCCTGCCATCCTCGGCCGCCTTTGCCTACATCACGCTGAAAGAACCATCGTTGACGCTCACACCGGCAGACGAGACGGCGAGTTTGCCGACTGCCGAAATCGTCACTTCGCTGGTGGTGATCGATACGGTGCTGGCGCTGACTTCCGCGTTAATGTCTGATGCCAGCGTCAGTGTCGCGCCGCCGGTGGTGATCGTCACGGTGCTGCCGCTGTTCACCTCAGCGCTGATATCGGCGGTGAGCGTCAGTGTCGCGCCACCGGTTGTCGTGATTTTGACCTCGCCTGCCTGATCGTCGATCGTCAGGGTCATCGCGCCGGTCTTCCAGAGCTTGACGTTATCGCCGCTGCCCGCTTCGGAAGGCATTTCGCCATCCCCCCAGAAAAAACCCGTCCAGACCGGGTAGCTGATATCGCCTTTCTCGAACTCGATCCAGACGTTGGTCCCCTTGGGCGGAAAGGACTTGAAACCGATATCGTCCCCTGCATACGGGACGCAGGGAAGCGCCCACACACCCACACCGCTGCCGTAGACATCCGGCACTTCGACCTTCAGCCGACCCTTGTTGAGGGGATCGGCGGTATCCACGACCGTACCGGCATATTTGCCGAAGAAGTGCGTCCTCACCCAGGTCATCAGCGCTTCCGTCGTATCCAGACCAATCATGGGCTGCTCCTGATACTCATCTCTCTCATCACACTCTCGTCCCGGGCGCAGCGCCGGGACTGCCCGCCGTTCATCATGGCTTCCATCCATTCCGGATCAGCGACAGCTCCATCCTGTGATCGGTCTCATCGATCAGGTGGCGTACCCCCGCCACGAGATAGGAACCGCTGTAGCGGCTGCCGATGCCATCCACATTGACCACAGAGGCTGACCGGATCACGCGCCCCAGCACCGCTGCGCTGACTGTGCAGCGGGCTTCGATAAACCAGCTCGTCTCCATCAGCACGCCGCTGGCGCGCCCCAGCAGATCGCCCGCATCGCTGACAGCGGCGATCACGCTGGTGCTGCGGCTGGCGCTGACGATGCTCGACAGCGGCAGATCCCCTCTGAACGTCTCTGGCGGGGTCACACCTGCGCCGTCGATGGCGCTCTTGGCTGCGCCATCCCACGCTTTGGCGATCACGCTGGTAGGGCGCTCGACATCCCATGTGATCTCAAACGTGTCGATGGTCGGGTTATCGAGATTGATCTTGAGCACCGGGGCGTCGGGGTCTTCCATCTGCGGCGGTTTGAAGTAAGCGGTTTCCAGCAGATTTTCGTCGCAGCGCACCCAGAACAGATAGCCGTTGCGGCGCGCCAGCATCCGCACGAAGTTCAGATCGGTGTCGTGCTGAATCAGCGTGCGCCGGGTTTCCAGATGCCGTGTGCTGGTCTGCTGGACATCCGGGATCAGCCCATAGCGCGTGACGATCGTGCTGACCGCATCGGAGTCGGCAGTGTTACTCGGCCACTGTTCGATCTTCGTCTCCCGATCCATCGCGATGGTCGGGTCTGCGCC
>SZPD01000061.1 GCA_030263515.1 Anaerolineae bacterium CFX9
TTGTTGACGACGCGCTTGATCATCTCCCACTGTTCACGAACGGATTCAGCGGATACCAGCGGCGGATCACCGGGCTGCGTCTCGGCAGCAGACAGATCATCCGCTTCAGGAGGTGCAGCCTGGGGGACAGCGGGCTGGTGTACTGGCTGTGATTCGACGGCAGCAGGCAGTTCGGAGGCAGGCGCGCGCAGTGCTTCGATCAGGGCAATTTCCAACGCAAGCTGTGGCTGCCAGCCCCCTTTCAGGCTGCTGACCGCCTCGTTGAAGATTTTCAGCGCGCGGATGAGCGCCCCTCGCTGGATCAGTGTGGCTTGCTGGCTGTAAAGCGCCTTTTCCTCCTGCGATGCTTCCAGCATCTCTGTGCCCGCCGTCTGCGCGATCAGCACACGGCGCAGATGCTCCACCACCCCCTGACCCAACTGTCGTGGATCTGCCCCATCGTCGATCGCTTCATTGATCGCGCGCAGCCCCGCGGCCGCATCGCCGCTGATGAGCGTATCTGCCACAGAACGGACGTGTATGCTGCTCGCCGTGCCCAGCACACGCTGCACCAGTTCAACGGTGATCGTCTCCTCCGGATCAGTCACGATCTGATCCAGAAGGCTGATCGAGTCGCGCATGCTGCCCGTGCCTTCACGGGCGACCATTTCGAGCGCTTCCCGCTCATATTGCAGGCCTTCGCTGGAACAGATCTTCTCCAGTCGATCGGCGACTTCGCGCACCGTGAAACGGCGAAATTCAAATTGCAGGCAGCGGCTCTTGATCGTCTGGGGAACCTTGTCAATCTCTGTTGTCGCCAGCACGAAGATGGCGTGTTCCGGCGGTTCTTCCAGCGTCTTGAGCAGCGCGTCAAATGCGCTGCCACTGAAGCGGTGAACTTCGTCGATGATGTAGATCTTGTACTGTCCTTCGCCGGGCGCAAACGCGATCTTGTCTCGCAGATCGCGAACATCATCAACGCCGGTATGCGTGGCAGCGTCGATCTCGATCAGGTCGAGATAGCGTCCTTCGTTGACCGCGATACAAGCCGGGCAGACATTGCATGGGCGCACGCTGACATCAGAATGCTGACAGTTGACGGCTTTCGCCAGCAGCCGAGCAGTCGTCGTCTTGCCCGTGCCGCGCGGGCCGCTGAACAGGTAAGCATGGCGCACACGATCCGCCCGCATCGCATTCCGCAGCGTGCGGATGATATGTTCCTGCCCGATCACATCTTCAAACGACTGGGGACGCCACTTCAGATAAAGGGCTTGTTCAGGCAAGGCGTACTCCTCTCACCAGATGTGAGTCTAGCATTTTGAACCCTGTGCAGCAAGGTGACGCTCACCCTCCGAAAGGGGAGAAAAGGTGTTCACGACAGGCGGTAGTGCTATAATACCTACTGAAGTCTGACGCTGTGCGGCGTCACCGTCATAGTGAAATGAGGCTGTAATGAACCTGGGTGGAAGTGAACTCCTGATCATTCTGGTGATCGTCCTGCTGGTATTCGGGATTGGTCGTGTTTCGCGCATCGGCGGCGAACTGGGGCAGGCAGTCTCGAACTTCCGCAAGGGGCTGGCTGAAGGTTCCAGGGAAGACAAACCGGAATCTGCTCAGAACGGCGAGACCAAAGAATAGCAGCAGCCGAGCATATCGTGATTCGTCGCCTGATCAGGGGAGACCTGGCAGCCGCCAGGTCTCCTTTTTTTGCCTCTCAACCTGCGCAGGCAGAGGCAGATTTTTTTGAAGTTCTTTACAACATCTTTTCTGCGCCGCGATTGCGGGTTAGCGAAAACCGTCATACAGTGAAATAGTGATTTCTTCCGAAACATCATCGATCTTAAAAGGAGATCAACGATGACAGCCAGGCGAGCGCGAGTAGTCTTTCTTATCATGAGTCTCGTCATCACACTTGTGATGGGGGTTGCGACGGTCAGCGCGCAGGCAGGGACCCCGATCAATGTCGGTCAGAACCTGACCGGGCAGGTCAGCCCCGCCACCCCACAGGTGACCTTTCTGCTCAATTCGGGGCAGCCGCAGATCATCAATATCCAGGTTCTGACGATCACACAGGGCTTCCAGCCTGCGCTGCGCGTGATCGATCCTTCCGGCGTCGTCCTTCAGTCGGTGGGCGCGCAGGGAGCGCAAACCCTGCTCCAGACGACGGCCAGCCTCTCGACCGGCGTCTATCAGATCGTCGTGGGCAGCGGCAACGGAGCCACTGGCGATTTCCTGATCAGCGTCCAGGGAGGAGCGCCCATCCTGCCGCCCAGCCCGCTCGGTCTCGGTCAGGCGGTTTCCGATATCGTCAATCAGCAGACCCCGCTGCTGTCCTACGCATTCCAGTCGTCCCAGACGGATATTCTGATCCTCACCGTCCGGGCTGAGACGCCGTCGAGCGGGCCGACCGTCCGCCTGCGTGATGCAGATACCAGCGATCTGGTGGCGCTCAGCAGCTCCCGCCTGATCGGCAGCCGCTTCCGCATTCCTGCGGGGCTGACAAGCTATATCGTCGAAGTCTCGCACAGCGGCTTATCTCCGCTGGAGAACTTCACCATCTGCCTTGAACCCGAAAACGGACCGGTACAGTGCCCGGCAGCTTCGGGCGGTTCCCAGGTTGTCCAGCCGACCCCAGTCGTCGTCATCCCGACGATCCAGCCGACGGTCTTTGTGCCCGTCAGCATTCCGCCCAACGGCCCCTGCGCGGTTGCCTCATCCCAGGGCGCGACGATCAACATTCGCAGCGGCCCCAGCACCAGCACCCCTGTCGTGGCACAGCTTCCGAATCAGCAGGTTGCGCTCGTGATCGGCCGCCTGCCGGATAATTCCTGGTATCAGGTCAACTTCAACGGCGTGATCGGCTGGATCTCTGGCTCAGTCGTCGTGATCGGCGGGCAGTGCGCGGCAGTGCCGTTCATCACCCTGACGCCGACTCCGCCCGGCTTCACGGCAACCCCAACGCCAACCAATACCCAGGCGTCAACCAGCACACCAACGCCATCGAACACGCCTGCGCCATCGCCGACGCTTAACTTCTCGCTGCCGCCGGTCTTCGGCTCCACAGCGCTGACCTCTGGCTTCGTTCCGGATCCGTTCACGGTGGGTATCACGGGCGGCGGCCCTGCCAATGCCAGCTATCTCGGCAGCGGCTGCGCCGGTTATACGACATCAGCGCCGAGCTTCTCGGTGAACTACACCTCCGGAGCCTTCTCGCTGCTGCGCTTCTACTTCATCGGCGGTGGCGACACGACGATGATCATCAACAGCCCCAGCGGAAGCTACTTCTGCAACGACGACTCGTTCGGCACGCTGAACCCGACGATCGACTTCAACAGCCCCTCCAGCGGACGCTACGACGTGTGGATCGGCACGTTCTCGCAGGGCGGCAGCATCAGCGGCACACTCTACGTGACCGAGGTCAGCGGCAATCACCCGTAAAATCGGGCAGACGGTCTCTGACACAGAAAGGGCGATCCCGTCATGGGGGTCGCCCTTTTTCATGCTTTCTTTGCCTGCGTACAAGAAACGGCGTGCGTCTATTCAACCGCCAGCTCACGACTCACATCAAGCTGCGGCTTGTGGGTGACACTGGGCGGCACTTTGAGGTTGTACGACAGGATCTGCCGGTTGAGCGCCTCTGCCTGTGCCGCGAGTTCAGCGCGAGTCTGTTCCCAGCGTGCCTGAACACGGCTGCGCGAAATTTCTGGCGACGGCGAGCGCCCGGCATCAGCCAGTGCGCCGCGATATGCCCGCAGTTCACGACGTGCCCGCCGCCGCCACTGCTCACGCTCGGCATCGATCGCCTGCCCCTGCATGATCCAGTCAGGCGCGAGATCGTTGTCCTTCAGCAGTTTGTGCGCCATGCGCAGATGCGCCGGAACGCTGGAGTCGTCCTCCACTTCGAGCGGCTTGCCTTCGCCGGGCAGGTTGTCAAAGCGCCCATTCCGCATCGCGTCACGGATGATCTCATCCATCAGATCTGGCATGAGCTGATCCCGGTCGTCTTTCTGCTTTTACCGGCCCGGCGCGGTGAAATTCGACTGTGCGCGACCTTCCCGGTTGTACAGCGTGATCACTTCGCCCGGCGAAAGTACCGCTGTCTGCTGGTTCCAGTAGAGCGCGATCGGCGTATCCGTGCCGACACGGCTGTAGACCTTGATCGAGCCGTTCTGGAACAGCAGGCGATCCTGCGGGAAGGTATAGCGATTTCCGTCGCTGTCTTCCAGCGTCCAGCCGCCGAGGTTGACCGTTTGCCCGCTGTTGAAGATCTCGATTTCCTCCGCCGTCACATCGCCGGGTGAGGTAACCGAGCGAATGATGACCTGCGCGTTGGCTGCCGTCGGCGGAAGGGTATTGGTCGGTGTTGGCGTGATCGTCGGCGTGCTGCTCGGCGTCAGGGTCTGCGTCGGCGTGCGGCTCGGTTCCACCGTGGGGCCCGGCGTCGGTGTATTGCTCGGCGTCGGCGTGGCGGTCGGTGGGGGCAGCAGCGTTGCCGTCTGCGTCTCCGAGAGCGCCGCCGTGAGCTGGCAGCCCGGCAGCGGCACAGTCAGCACCTGCCCGATCTGAAGGAAACGCGCCGACTCGTCATCGAGGCCATTGACCGCCAGCAGTTCTTCCAGGCTGACGTTGTAGGTGAGCGCGATGCCCGCCGGCGTATCCCCTGCGGCGATGGCATACGGGATGCAGTTTGAGGGCAGCGCCGTCACAGTCGCCTGAAGGTTGGCATCCTGCGCGACGATTTCCGGATCGATGGTGGCGATCGGCGCGCGCGTCAGGCTGATCTCGCCTTCGACAAGCCCGGTCGGCAGGATGACTGTGCCGGGCAGCGGGGTAGCCGTGATGATGATCACCTGCGGGGTCGCATTCGGATTCTGCGTCGCCGTGACCAGGATCGGGACTGTGACCGGGATGATCTGCGGCTCCTGCGCGGGGCGGTTGGAATTAACCGCCGTGATCACGCCGAAAGCGACGAGGGCTGAGATCACGACATTGATGATGATCAGAGGCAGCGGAGACCGCCGCCTGCGTTCCGGGCGCTCTACCATAGTCGCACTTGCTCCGCGCAGGGTGACATCACAAGGTTAGAATGTTTGTTACATCTGGATTCTAGCGCAAGTCCTACGGGTGGGCAAACAACGCAAGTCCTACGCTGGCGAAAAAAAGCCCCTTTCGGCGTGCGAGAGGGGCTTTGAACTTCCGGACAGGCTAATCGACCTGTACCTTGACCTTCTGATGACCTGTGCTGGAGGGGCGGCTGCTTTCGCCGCTCTCGCCTGCATCCGAGCGCTGCTGCGCCTTGCGCAAACGCTCATCGAGGTCCTTGCCGGCTTTCTCCAGTTCGCCGGCAGCGGCGTCGATCAGCACCTTGAACCCTTTGGCAAATTCCTCACGGGCAGCTTTGCCATGTTCCTTGAAGCCTTCCGGCAGCAGGGCATCGATCGCCTTGCCCGTTTCCTCAATGGCGCGCTTCTGATGCTCCAGGAAGACCTTCAGCGGCGACTCAGCGGCGGAACCCGTCGTCGGCTCCTCAGCCGCGTTCATCTCTTCGTAGTGACTCTCAGACATCGTGAACCCTCTTGCTCTCTTTAGTCTATCGTTCATACCTGTCAGTATATACGATCCGATCCGCAGATGGGTTGCAAAGTCAGCGACCAGACGGCTCATCCAGCAGATTTTCTTCCAGATATTCCGCCACCATGCGATACCACCTGAGCGCATTCTCGCGCCGCGTCGCCCCGTGACCCTCATTCTCATCCACGTAATAGGTCACGTCACCGCCCTGCCTGCGAATCTGTTCGACCATCTGATCGCTCTCCGCCTTGACCACGCGGGGATCCTTCGCCCCCTGGATGACCAGCAGCGGCGCGCGAATATGCTTCACATACGTAATGGGCGATCGCTCGATCAGCATCTCGCGATCTTCCACTGCATCGCCCACCCATTCCTTGAGAGACTGCTTCCAGTGTGGCGGAACACTGTCAACAAACGTGATCAGGTTGGAAGGGCCGACCAGATCAACGCCGAGCGCCCAGTATTCGGGCAGCCGCGAGAGCGCGCTCAGCGTGGCAAATCCGCCAAATGATCCGCCGAAGATGGCGATCCGGCTGCTGTCCACCCAATCGAGCGACCTGAGGTATCGGGCAGCATATTCGATATCGCGCAGTTCTGCCCCTCCCCAGTCGCGATGGATCAGCTTCTGGTACGTCTTGCCATAACCGGTTGAACCGCGGATGTTGGGCGCGAGAATGCCAAAACCGCGATTGAGCAGATACTGATACAAGCCCATATAGAGGTAGTAGGGACGTTCCTGCGCTTCTGGCCCGCCATGAATGGACAGGACGACCGGGAACCTGCCGCTGCCACGCGGGCGATACAGCCATGCCGGGATCTCCCGACCGTCGAAGGTGGGATATGAGACCCGCTCCGGATGGATCATGTCTTTCTGCGGGATCCCGCCGAGCATGCTCTGCCCCAGCGCCGTGAGCTTTCCGGTCTTCAGATCGAGTTCGAACAGGTTCGGCGCTTCGGAAGGCGTAGAGAAGACCAGCGCGACGCGCCTCCCTTTCGGGTGAACATCCAGCGCCAGCAGCTCCCCCGGCGGCAGCGAAGGCATGATCAGATCGCGCCCAGTCGTCAGGTCACGCCCGCGCAGTTGGGACGCGCCGTCAGCATTGACCGACCAGATCAGGATGCTGCCATCACTGGAAAGCGCGGCGTTCTCCACTTCCATCTCCGGCAGATCAACCGCTGTCGAGCGATTATCTGCCAGCGAGTAGTACCACAGGCCGAGAAATTCGCGATCCTGATCGGTGGTGTAGTAAAAACCCGCGCTGTCAGCCGACCAGCCAAACGGCCAATGCTGCACGTTGCCCTCATGCGGCGTAAGATGCCGCGTGCTGCCGGACTGTGTATCGTAAACATGCAGGCTCTGATCGGTATTGCCGCGAAACTCCAGCGCCATCAGATACCGCCCATCTGGCGACCAGCCCCCAGCGTAGTACTGGGAGTCGAGCGGGAAGGGATGAACCTTTTCACCCGTTTTCAGGGTGAATATTGTCACGGTAACATGTTCAGGATCGAGGTCATTGGCAGAATAGGCAAACTTTCTGCCATCGGGGGACCATGCGCCGGGGGAGATCTGATGCTGTGCCGTCATGACATCGGTCATCTGGCGCGCAAGCCCGCCCTCACGGCCCGTCAGGTAGACCTGGGTGAACTCATCGCCGTTCTGATCGGTCGTGAACAGAATCTGCCTGCTGTCTGGCGACCAGGCGATGCCGCGCACCGTATTATCGGTGTACGCTGTAAGCTGACGGGCGAAACCACCGCCGGATGGAACCGTCCACAGATTAAACTGACCTGTGGTATTGACGACATGCGCGATCTCGCGTCCATTGGGCGAGTAGGCGATGATAGGGTAATAAATGCGCGTGGCTGCAAACTGCTCGAACGTGTAACGAGAGGATGACACAGGCTTCCCTTTCAAATCTTTTTGAATACAGGTTCAGCTCATTAATACGTCTATCTGTGCCTCCGTGTTCAAAAGCGGATCAGCGGCGTTCATCATGCTACAATCGCACGGCTATGAACGGCGAATACAGTGATCTGAGATATATGCGAGAAGCGCTGGCAGAGGCGGAGAAAGCCCTTGCCACGGGCGATGTGCCGATCGGCGCGGTGGCGGTGCATGATGGGCGCGTGATCGGCGCGGGCTGCAACCGCCGTGAAGCCGATCATGACCCGACTGCGCATGCCGAGATGATCGCGCTGCGCCAGGCGGCGCAAACACTCGGACGCTGGCGGCTGGATGACGTAACGCTCTACTGCACGCTGGAACCCTGCCCGATGTGCGCCGGCGCGATGGTGCTGGCGCGGCTGCCGCGGCTGGTCTACGCGGCGATCGACCCGAAAGCCGGCGCGGCGGGCAGCATCGTTGACCTGCTGCGGCATCCCCGTCTCAATCACCAGGTCGATGTCGATGTCGGGATTCTCGCTGACGAAGCGAGCGAGCTGCTGCGGCGCTTTTTCGACGGGCTGCGCTAAATTCGGGATTTACGAACGCGGTCACGACAGTATAATTCGATCAACCGGGAGAGGTGCCGGAGTGGTTGAACGGGCTCGTCTCGAAAATGAGAATGGTCGCAAGGCCATCGAGGGTTCGAATCCCTCCCTCTCCGCAAACAGGAAACGCGCCCACCAACCTGTGAGCGCGTTTTTGATTCCTGCCATCAGCGCGTGTCATCCTGCGGTCGAACTCAAGCCGCTTCCTGCGTATTGCTGAGGATCTCATCAATCTGGCGCATCTGATCCGCCGTCAGAGGGCCGAACGCCATCGCTGCCGCATTTTCAGCCACCTGTGCCACCGTGCGAATACCGGGAATCGGCACTGTGATCGGGCTGCGGGCCCAGATCCATGCCAGCGCACCCTGAGTCAGGGAGCGGCCGCCGCTCGTCAGCACGTCGCGCAGGGCATCGAGCACATCGAGCGTCGGCGCGAAGAAAGTCTCCCATGACCACGGATCCTGCCGGACATCATTCGCGGCGAACCGGGTATCCCTGCCGTATTTGCCGGTCAGCGCGCCGCGCGCTAACGGGCTTCTGTTGACACTGGCCAGCGAAAGTTCCTCACACAACGCCAGCATCGCCGGAGCATCTCTGACCACGTTCAGATCGTGCTGAATCGCCGTGCAGTGCGGGCCCTCTGCAAAGATCCGCGCCGCGTCAGCATCATCCGTGCTCCAGCCATACGCGCGGATCTTGCCTTCACTCACCAGGGTTTCAAGCTGACCAACGAGTTCCGGCACGAGCGCTGTCGGGAAATCCCACACATGAAGCTGATACAGATCAATGAACGAGGTGTTCAGCCGCTTCAGGCTGGCTTCGCACTCTGCGCGCAGATTCTTCAGCACCATTGCCGGGTCTTCATACGGCGTGACCAGCTTCGCCTGTGTATCGATATGCCAGCCGAACTTGGTTGCGATGACAGCCTGATCCCGCCTGCCTGCCAGCGCCCGCCCCAGGATATGTTCACTGTGCCCTGTGCCATAGTTGGCAGCCGTGTCGAAGAACGTAATCCCGCTGTCCAGCGCGTGCTGAACGGCACGGATCGACTCCTGATCGTCTACCTCACCCCAACCTGCCTCGATGGTGATAAAACGAAACGAACCGCCGATCGCCCAGCAGCCCATGCCGAGCGGCGAAACGCTGATCCCAGAGCGACCCAATGTCCGATTGTTCATGGTGTATCCTCCCTGCAAACCGACAAAGACCAGTCTACAAGTTAGAGTGCGCTCAAAGTCAAGCGGTCGATTTTTCCCTCAACGCATCGGTCACAGCGTGATTCGTGGTGAAACATGCTGCGCTTTTGTAAGAGGCGGTTGGGCATCCGCGTCTGCATCACAGGAACCAACGCAAGGGACAATCCTGATGAACGTTCAGCAGCTCCGCGCCCAGCGCGCCGAGAAAGACCACTTCTTCAAACGCAGCCCACACTCGCCGCTCTCGCCATCTCAGCAGGACAGGTTCACAGGGCTGAACTATTACGATCCGAACCCCGCGCTGGAATTCATCGTCGAAGTGACGCGCGTGCCGGTCAGCGAAAGCGCCATCACGATCGAGATGACAACGGGCGAGGGCCGCCGCTTCGTTCGCTATGGGACGTTCACGTTCGAGGTAGACGGCCAGCCGCAAACGCTGACAGTCTATGCCAATGAACACGGCTTCTTCCTGCCGTTTACTGACAGCAATGCCGGGAAAGAGACGTATCCCGCCGGGCGCTACCTGGAGCCAGAAGAACTGTCTGACGGGCGGCTGCACGTCGATTTCAACCTGGCGTATAACCCATTCTGCGCTTATGGCGATGGCTGGAGCTGCCCGATCACGCCCGCCGAGAACCGGCTGAAGGTGGCAATCCGCGCCGGCGAGAAAAACCCCGACCCGGCATGGGTTGAGGCGTAATCAGGCGCTTCCGATGAGATGTTGATCAGGCGCTGACGGCTGCGCCGCGGCGTGACCGCGAGTAGATCAGCCAGAGCGTGACCGCCGTCAGCGCCAGCAGCGCCCCGGCTGCAAAGGGAGCGCTCGGTCCCAGCCCCTGCCACGTACCGATCCCCTGCCAGAGAATACCTGCCAACAGACTGGCGGGCAGCGCCATCAGCCCGACCACGGCGTTGTAATAGCCATACGCTGTCCCGCGCTGTTCCACCGGGATGAGATCTGCCACCAGCGCCCTGGCCGTCCCTTCCACTGCTGCATAGTACAAGCCATACAGCCCGAAGATGAGCCAGATCTGCGCGCCGGTTTCTGCCAGCGCAAAGCCGATGTAGATCAGTCCATAGCCCAGCCAGCCGGCAACGATCAGCCGCCTGCGCCCCAAACGATCGGAGAGCGCCCCCAGCGGACCGGAAAAGATCGAGTAGATCAGATTGAATGTGATCAGCATACCCAGCACACCCGGCACGTTCAGGCCGCGTTCCTGGGCACGCAGGATCAGAAAAGCGTCTGAAGAATTGCCAAGCGCAAAGATAGCGACCACGACCAGGAAAACGCGAAAATCCCTGTTGAGCGCGCCGAAGCGCAGGGAAATTTTCTGCTCGGTTGGCGCATCCTGCGGCGCGGCGGAGGCGGACTTGACCCGCTTCGGCTCTCGCGCCCCGATCACCAGGACGGCAACCGCAAGAAAGCCGGGGACGATTCCGATGAGGACAAGCTGACGGAACGTCTCATTGCTCATCTCCAGCGCCTGCGCCTGCGTTGCGAGCACGACCAGCAGGGCGATCGCCAGCCCGACAACCGCGCCCGCCGTATCCCCTGCCCGGTGCAAACCGAAGGCGATCCCGCGATGATGTTCATCCGTGCTGTCTGCGATCAGCGCGTCGCGCGGGGAAGTGCGGATGCCTTTTCCAACCCGGTCAACAAATCGGACTGCCAGAACACCGTACCAGGTGGTGGCGATGTAGAGGAAAGGCTTCGCCACTGAAGACAGGCTGTAACCGGCGACAGCAAGCCCTTTGCGCCTGCCCAACCGATCGGAAAGCCAGCCAGAAAACCCCTTCAGCAAACTTGACGTGGTTTCCGAAATGCCGTCGATCAGACCGATCAGCGCCGTGGAAATGCCCAGCACATTGGCGAGAAACAGCGGAACGAGCGTGAAGATCATCTCGCTCGAAATATCGGTGAGGAAACTGGTGAGGGTAGTCGCCCAGACGTTGCGAGGCACATTACGCAGGCTGCCTAAGCTGAGCTTCGTGATTTTCATGGCTGCATCTCCCTGCCAACAAGTAAAAACTACCCGCACAAAAGGGATCGTCTTCGCAATCTTGTTTTGTGTCGCCCGCTTTGGGGCGGATGGCAGGAGTCATCAGCACATGGAATGGCGGTTAACGGTGGACTCCATCACCGGGATGCTTTACCAATGTAGTCCTGCTTCAGCCCATCGTCAATAGCCGATAACCATTGACAAAAGCGGGGATTATCAACTGAGCTGTGCATATATCCAGCCATCCTCATCCTCAGTCTGGCGCAAATCCTCTGCCATTAGTGCGCGCTAATGCCTGACCATTATCGAATGAGCAGAGCTATCGCGTTCAGGCTGGTATATGCTGAAATTAACGTGATGGCAGGAGGGTGTGACCTATGGGATTTGCAAAAATGATGGCTTCCCCGGCGGGGCGGCTGATCCGGATCGTGGCTGGTATTGCGCTCATCCTCATCGGGCTGACGAGTGTGGATGGCGTCGGCGGAATCGTGCTGGCGGTGATCGGCGTGCTGCCGATCCTGGCGGGCGTTTTCAACGTCTGCCTGATCGCCCCGATCATCGGCGCGCCATTCTCCGGCAAGGCAGTTCGCTAGCAGCATTTCGCATCTTGACCGCTGACGCCGCAGGAACATCCCTGCGGCGTTTTGATTCCCTGCCCGATTGGCGCACAGGCAGTTTCGGGGCATACTGACCGAACGCTTCCGATGAACAGAAAGTCAGTGTGCATGCAGATGGAAATCGATGCGGTCGTCGTCGGATCCGGCCCCAACGGGCTGGCAGCGGCGATCACCCTGGCACAAGCTGGGCTGAAGGTGCGCGTCTGCGAAGCGAAAACCACGATCGGCGGGGGAATGCGCACGCTGGAGCTGACGCTGCCCGGCTTCCGGCACGATATGTGCTCGGCGATTCATCCGCTCGGCGTGTCGTCGCCGTTCTTCCGCAGTCTGCCGCTCCATGAACACGGGCTGGAATGGATCTTCCCCAGCGCTGAACTGGCGCATCCGCTGGATGATCAGCCCGCCGTGATCGTGCGGCGCTCGATCGAGGCGACCGCTGAGGATCTCGGCGTCGATTCAGCCGCTTACCGCCGTCTGATGACGCCGCTCGTCCGCGCCCAGGACGCCCTGATGAACCAGTTTCTCGGCCCGCTGCGGCTGCCGAAAACGCCAACCGATCTGCCCGCGCTGATCCGCTTTGGGCTGCCTGCGCTGCTTCCCGCCGTCACCCTGGGACGATGGGGATTCCGTGGGGAGCGTGCCCGCGCGCTGCTGGCTGGCATGGCAGCTCATATCAGCCTGCCGCTGGAACGCCCGATCACAGCGGCATTCGGGCTGGTGCTGACGCTGCTGGCGCACGGCGCGGGCTGGGCGATCGCGCGCGGCGGCTCGCAGCAGATCGCCGAGGCGCTGGCAGGTTATCTGCGGTCGCTCGGCGGCGAGATCGTGATCGATCACCCGGTCAGCAGCCTGAGCGATCTGCCGCCGGCGCGGCTGATCCTGTTCGATATTTCCCCCAATCAGGTGCTCCGCATCATGGGTGACCGGCTGCCCATGCGCTACCGCCGTGCGCTCCAGCGCTATCGCTATGGGCAGGGCGTTTTCAAGATCGACTATGCGCTCAGCGAGCCGATCCCGTGGCGAGACCCGCAGATCCGGCAGTCTGCGACGGTGCATCTTGGCGGGACGATGGCTGAAATCGCCCACAGCGAACGCGCTGTCTGGCTCGGCGCACACCCGGAACGTCCTTACGTGCTTGTGGCGCAGCAGAGCCTGTTCGACGAGACGCGCGCGCCTTCCGGTCAGCACACAGGCTGGGCATACTGCCACGTGCCGCGCGGCTCAACGATCGATATGACCGAACGAATCGAAGCGCAGATCGAA
Source organism: Anaerolineae bacterium CFX9 (assembly GCA_030263515.1). GTDB lineage: Bacteria > Chloroflexota > Anaerolineae > Aggregatilineales > Phototrophicaceae > Flexifilum. The sequence continues at coordinate 13,117 of SZPD01000061.1, forward strand.
CGCTTTGCGCCGGGATTCCGTGATGTCGTGCTGGCGCGCAGCACCCACAGTGCTGCGCAGATGGAAGTCTACAACCCCAACTACGTCGGCGGCGATATCAACAGCGGCGTGCAGGATATCCTTCAGGTGTTCACGCGGCCGGTCCCAAGCCTGAATCCCTACCGAACGCCAGCGCCGGGCGTATTTCTGTGTTCATCCTCGACGCCACCGGGCGGCGGCGTCCACGGAATGTGCGGCTATCACGCGGCAAAAACGGCGCTGAAATCGATCGGAATCGTTTAAGAGTCGTTCTCATGGTTGACCAATCGCCAGGATCGTTGAAAACTTGTTGAGCGCCGCAACCACACCACTGCGAGGACCTGCGTGATCAACCGTAAACGAATCTTCCTCCTGCCAGTCCGCAGTGTCACATCGATCACCATCAGCGATATCGTCGTGCTGATGGTGCTGATCGTCATCCTGTATCTGGGGGTCCGGCTTGCCCTGGGAACGCCGGAAGTCATCCAGGGACCTGAGATCACGCTTGAGCCATCCGTCCTGCCGTATTACGCGCTGCTCTCGATCGGGCGAATGCTGGCGGCCTATACCCTGTCGATCATCTTCTCGATCGGGTATGGCTACGTGGCTGCGCGCAGTGAAGCAGCGGAACGCTGGCTGATGCCGCTGCTGGACATCCTTCAGTCCGTCCCGATTCTGTCCTTCCTGCCGATCGTCCTGCTCAGCCTGACAGCGATTCTGCCGCAGGGGATCGCCGTGGAACTTGCGGCGATCGTGCTGATCTTCACCAGCCAGGTCTGGAATCTGACGTACAGTTTTTACCAGTCCCTGCGGACGATCCCGACCGAGTATCGCGAAGCCGCGGCGGTCTTCCGTTTCAGCCGCTGGCTGCGCTTCAGAAAAGTTGAGCTTCCGGCTGCTTCCGGCGGACTGATCTGGAATAGCGTCATGTCGTGGGCGGGCGGCTGGTTTTTCCTGATGGCGGCGGAGATCTTCACGCTGGGCGACCGGGATTTTCGACTGCCCGGCATCGGAGCTTACCTTCAGACGGCGGCAGCACAAAACGACACTTCCGCGCTGCTGATGGGCATCGGGACACTGATCCTCATCATCGTCCTGCTCGATCAACTGGTCTGGCAGCCGCTGCTCGCATGGTCAGAACGCTTCAAGATTTCGCAGGTCAGTGACGACAACCCGGCAACCTCGTGGTTCCTCAACAGCCTGAAGCGCTCAGGCATCGCCAGCCTGTTTGACCAGCATGTCTGGCAGCGCCTGAATACCGCCCTGGATCGCCTGCTCAACCGTCCCCCTGCCTACATCCCCAGCCTGGAAGGGAACGGCGGCAGCGGCAGACGGTCGCTGCTGAGCTGGCTGGTTCTGGCGGCTATCGTCGCCATTCTGGGCTATCTGCTCTTTCAGGCGATCGAGCTGCTCTCGCAGCTCAGGCTGGAAGCATGGCGCGATATTGGCTTAGGCGCGGTGGCAACGCTGCTGCGCGTCGTCACGGCGGTCAGCATCGCGCTGTGCTGGACCGTGCCGATCGGTGTCCTGATCGGCACGAACCCGCGTGCCGCAGCTATCCTCCAGCCGCTGGTTCAGATCGCCGCCTCGATCCCGGCAACTGCCCTCTTTCCCGTCCTGCTGCTGGGTTTGCTGCACCTGCCAGCAGGCGCAAATATCGCGGCGATCGTCCTGATGCTCCTCGGCACGCAGTGGTATCTGCTGTTCAACGTCATCGCCGGAGCCTCAGCGATCCCGCAGGATCTGCTCTACACGTCTGACCTGCTGGGGCTGCGCTCATGGAAACGCTGGCGCACCCTGATCCTGCCGGGGTTATTCCCCTACATCATCACAGGGTTGATCACCGCCAGCGGCGGCGCGTGGAACGCCAGCATCGTCGCCGAGTTCACCGAGTTTGGCGGCGAGATCAGCCGTGTGACCGGTCTCGGAGCCGAGATCACAGAGGCGACAGCCCGCGGCGACTATGCGCTGCTGCTCGCCTCGACCCTTACCATGATCTTTCTCGTCGTCACCATCAACCGGCTGGTATGGCGCCGTCTGTATCATCTGGCAGAATACCGATTCCGCATGGATCAGTAACCCCGGAGCTGAAAAATGACCGAACAAGCCCTGCTGCGTGTTGACAATGTGTCCAAGGTCTTCGGTCGTGGTGATCGCCAGTTCACCGCGCTCAAGGATATCAACCTCTCGATTCGTCCCGGCGAGTTCGTTGCGCTGCTGGGTCCATCCGGCTGTGGCAAGAGCACACTGCTGCGCATGATCACCGGGCTGATCGCGCCTTCGTCAGGCACAGTTTTCTATCGTGGCACACCCGTTCGCGGCGTCAACCCCTATGCGACGATGGTCTTTCAGTCGTTCGCGCTCTATCCGTGGCTGACCGTGCTGGACAATGTGGCGCTGGCGCTTGAAGCACGGGGCAATCATGGCAAGGAACGCTTTGCCCGCGCTGAACAATTGGTCGATCTCGTGGGTATGGACGGCTTTGAGTCTGCGTATCCGCGCGAGCTTTCCGGCGGGATGCGCCAGAAGGTCGGGTTCGCCCGTGCGCTGGCAGTCGAGCCTGAGCTGCTCTGCCTGGACGAACCATTCAGCGCGCTGGATGTGCTGAGCGCCGAGTCGCTGCGCGGAGAGCTGATGGAACTCTGGACAACTGGTTCCCTGCCAACCAAAGCCATCCTGATGGTCAGCCACAACATTGAGGAAGCGATCGCGATGGCAGATCGCATCGTGGTGATGGGCAAGGAACCCGGTCACATCATCACCGAATTCACGGTGGATCTGCCGCATCCCCGAACTCGCCGCGAACCGGGCTTCGATTCGCTGGCAGACCGCATTTACGGCGCGATCGCCGGGCGCACAGAGCCTGAAAGCGCTGAGCTGGGCACAGCGCCGGGCGTGGTCGGCCCGACGCGCATCCTGCCGCGATCCTCG
>SZPD01000062.1 GCA_030263515.1 Anaerolineae bacterium CFX9
AATGTTTTCGTGCAGGTTCGCCAGCTTGCGTTCTGCTTCATCCACACGAGAGAATGTCCGCAGCGCTTCGACGATCTTCTTGACCCGTGCCAGACCATCCAGAGACGAGTTCATCAGATCGTCAAGATCGCCTGTGATGAAGTCGATATCGAGCTCGCGCCGAATACCGGACATCCGCTCGGAGAGGTGATCTGCATCGCTAAGGATGAGGTGTTCAAGCCGTTCGTAGGCATCGAACATCATTGTGAGCGACTCGCGCAGGCTGTGCAGATTGCTGTTGACGAACGAGATCGGGTTATTGATCTCGTGCGCGATCCCCGCCACCATCTGCCCAAGCGCGTTCATCTTCTCCGAATGGATCAGCATCGCCTGTGTTTCGCGCAGATCGGCGAGCGCTTTCTCCAGTTCCACCTTTTTCTGGCGCAGCTCTGCTTCAGCATTGACCCGCGCGGTGACATCGGTCTGGATGCCCACAAAATGCGTCACGCGGCTCGCTTCGTCAAAGACCGGCGACATAAAAAGTTCATTCCAGAACAGGTGACCATCCTTGTGATAATTCCTGAGCAGCACCGAGCAGCTTCTCCCCTGCTGAAGGGCAGCACGCAGTTCAGTCAGCGCTGGCTGTGCGCGGTCATTCCCTTGCAGAAAGCGGCAGTTCCGCCCCAAAGTTTCTGCTGTTGAATAGCCCGTGATCTGTTCAAATGCCTCGTTGATGTAGATCAGAGGCATATCTGGCAAGCTCATATCCGCGATCGTGATGCCGCAGCTGCTGGCAGCCATGGCTCGATCGCGCAGTCGAAGTGCTTCTTCGACGCTGTTTCGGGTCATGCGCGTCGGAGCCCCCCTCTGTCGCGCTTCGCCTGGTTAATTTGTACCGCTTGATGATAAGAATAAAGGGAAGGATTTGCAACGTTCTGGCAAGCCCCCAATTTTGGAGAGGCACAAATCGCCTGAACAAAGTAAGATTGGAGGGACAAGCCCTGTACATGGGAGCTATACAATGCGAAAAAAGTCTGTCATTTTGATTTTGTTCGCCCTGGTTTTGGTACTTGCGGGCTGTAATCTGGGGGCCGCCGCCCCAACGGCAACCAATACGCCCGCGCCAACCCGCACACCGTCACCCACATCCTCGGCAACGCGCACCATCACGGTTCCAACCAACCTGCCGCCGCCCGCTGCGGTGACACCGGTGCGCACTACGGGTGTGATCGTCCCTCCGACGGTCTTTCTGCCACCAACATCGGTTGTGCCAACGCGGATCATCCCGGCAGGCACGATCATTCCGCCGCTGAACGTCGCCGGCCTGCCAACACAGGGAGCGACGAATATCTCGATCACCTCGCCCGGCTCCGGCACACAGATCACACAGAATGCGGTGACTGTCACCGGCTCTGCCCTGCACCCGAATTTTCTTCAGTATGCGCTGGAATACGGCCCCGACCCGAATCCGTCCAATCTCTGGTATCCGATCACGGGCGGCATCGGGTCTCAGGTGAACAACGGTACGCTGGGAACATGGTCAACAGGAAACATCCCCAACGGAACCTACAGCCTACGCCTCAAGGTGTTCCTGCGAGATGGCACGGTGCTGAACACGGTCACGCCGAATATCCGCGTCTCTCGCCCGCCAACTGCCGTGCCGCCGACCGCGACGCTGTCTTCTCCGCGCCCCTACGCAGCCTTCGCGCCGGAAAGCTATACAGTATCCGTCCTTCAGCCGCTGCGCTTCTTCAACCGCTCTGGCGGCAATATCACCAGCTACCAGTGGAGCTTCGGCGATGGGACGTTCAGCAACCTTGAGAATCCGACGCATACCTACAACCAGCCGGGTTCGTACACAGTCACGCTGACCGTTTCCGGTCCGGGCGGCACGACGGCTGTCTCGTCGATCATCACTGCCTATCAGGTCAACGCCCCGACGGCCGCCTTCATTGCCGATCGGATTGTCGGGTATGCGCCGCTGATAGTGACCTTTACCAATCAGTCCAGCCCGAATGCCACATCGTTCCTGTGGAATTTCGGTGATGGCACTACAGCGACTACGCGAGACGCCGTGCATGCCTTCACCAGCCCCGGAAACTATACCGTCACCCTGACGGCAACCGGCGCAGGCGGCTCGACGATCGTGCAGCGGATCATCACTGTGCTGAACGTGCCGACACCCACTCCGACGGGCACGCCGCCGATTCAGGCGCCGATCGCCAACTTCCGCACCAATCAGAATGTCGGCTTCCCGCCGCTGCTGGTCGAATTTACCAATCTTTCGGTGGGGACGATCAGCACGATCAACTGGAATTTCGGCGACGGTCAGCTCAGTACCGAGGCGAACCCCGTTCACCTCTACACACAGCCCGGCAACTACACCGTCACGCTGATCGTCACAGGTCCTGGAGGTCAGAGCTTCCGTCAGGCATTGGTGATCGTGCGCGAGCTGCCCACCAATACGCCAACCGTGACGCCGATCCCGCCGACCGCGACGCCGACCAATACGCTGGTTCCGCCGACGAACACGCTGACGCCCTCGCCCACCAACACGGCGGAGATCATCATCGTTACGGCAACGTTCACGCCGACGCCCACTGAAACGCCCATCCCGACGGATATTCCCACGGACGCTCCGACGGCGACACCGACGCTGGTTCCGCCCACGCCGACGCTGATCCCGCTGCCAACCGCGAGCTTTACGGTGCAGCCCATCATCGGTAATCCGCTGGCGCTTCAGTTCATTAACACGTCGTCGCCCGATGTCTTCGCCTTCTCGTGGGACTTCGGCGATGGACTGGGCACAAGCTCTGAACCCAGCCCGGCTTACCAGTACGCAGCAGGCGGAACTTACACCGTCAGCCTGACAGTTACCGGACCAGGCGGAAGCAGTGTGGCACAGCAGGCGGTTGTCGTCTTCGATCCGACGCCGGAACCCGCTACCTCAACACCAGAGCCGCCGACACCGACGCCGATTCTGCCGCCAACAGCGGCCTTCAGCGCTGAACCGGTTGTCGGCAATCCGCTGGCGATCCAGTTCTTCAACCTGTCCGCGCCGGAAATTCTGGCGGTGGAATGGAACTTTGGCGATGGCAGCCCGCTGAGCAACGAGACGAATCCGCTGCATCAGTTCGCTGGCGCGGGAACCTATCTGGTCACGCTGACCGTGACGAACGCCAGCGGCACAGACGCAACACAGCAGGAAGTCACCGTCACAGAGCCGACGCCCGTGCCGCCGACCGAGACGCCGCTTCCAACAGAAACACCGCTCCCGACGGCGACCGTCATTCCGGCTCCGATCGCGCAGTTCAGCGCCCAGCCGGTTGAAGGAAATCCGCTGGCGCTGCGCTTCATCAACCAGTCTTCGCCAGACGTGACCTCGCTGGAGTGGAACTTTGGCGATGGCAGCCCGGTCAGCGCCGAAGCCGAGCCGATCCATCAGTATCCGGCTGGCGGCACGTATCTGGTCACGCTGGTCGTAACCGGCCCCGGCGGGCAGAACCTGGCGCAGCAGAACGTGACCGTCTTTGACCCGACGCCCGTGCCGCCGACCGAGACGCCGCTGCCGACAGAAACCCCCATCCCGCCCCCAACGGCCGCCTTCTCCACCGAGCCGGTCGATGGCAACCCGCTGGCGCTGCGCTTCATCAACCAGTCGTCGCCCGATGTCTTTGCGGTCGAATGGAACTTCGGCGATGGCAGCCCAGTCAGCAATGAGGTCAACCCGACCCATCAGTATCCGTTCGGCAATACCTACCTGGTCACACTGACGGTCACCGGTCCGGGCGGGCAGAACTTCATCCAGCAGCAGGTACAGGTCTTCGACCCGACGCCCGTGCCGCCCACTGAAACGCCGATCCCGCTGCCGACGGCCGCCTTTGTCACACAGCCCATTGATGGCAACCCGCTGGCGCTGCGCTTCATCAACCAGTCGTCGCCAGACGTGACCTCGCTGGAGTGGAATTTCGGCGATGGCAGCCCGTCCAGCACGGAGTTCGAGCCGATCCATCAATTCCCCTTCGGCGGAACGTACATCGTGACGCTGACGGTGACGGGGCCGGGCGGGCAGAATTTCACGCAGCAGCAGGTGCAGGTCTTCGACCCGACGCCCATCCCGCCCACCGAAACGCCGATCCCGCTGCCGACGGCCGCCTTCAGCACGCAGCCGGTCGATGGCAATCCGCTGGCGCTGGTGTTCCTCAATCAGTCGTCGCCGGATGTGTTCGCGGTCGAATGGAACTTTGGCGACGGCAGCCCGACGAGCAGCGAATTCAACCCGTTCCACCAGTATCCGATCGGCAACGTCTATCTGGTCACGCTGACGGTGACTGGCCCCGGTGGACAGAACTCGATCCAGCAGCAGGTACAGGTCTTCGACCCGACGCCTGTCCCCGCCACGGAAACACCGATCCCACCGCCAACGGCTGATTTCTCGACCGAACCGGTTGAGGGCAACCCACTGGCACTGCGCTTCATCAACGAGTCGTCGCCAGATGTCTTCGCGTTCGAATGGATGTTTGGCGACAATATGGGCTTCAGCTCGGAACCCAGCCCGACCTACCAGTATGCGGCAGGCGGCACGTATATCGTGACGCTGACAGTGACAGGACCCGGCGGTTCCAATTTCGTTCAGCAGGAAGTCACCGTCACCGATCCCATCCAGACCCTGCCAATCGAGGTTCCGCCTATCGAGCCGCTTTCGTCGCCGACTATCCCGCAGGTTGAACCGTCATTCACTCTCCAGGGATTTGCAGGTCCGGTGACCGGCGTTTCATGGAACCCGTCCGGTTTCCCGCCGCAGGTCGCGACGAGCAGTGACGATGACAGCGGTCTGGTCTGGGACGTGTTCAATCAGCAGGTCGTGATGCCGCTGAGCGGTTTCTCTGCCAACGTCAACGCCGTCGCGTGGAATCCCACAGCCCCGATCGTGGCGCTCGGCGGCGACGAAGGCGTCATCCGTCTGTTCGACCCGGCCAGCGGCGCGATCATTGCGACGCTCTCGGGCCACACGGGCGCGGTGAACGCGCTTGCATGGCTGAATAATGGCTCGCTGCTGGTGAGCGCAGGCAGCGATCAGACGGTCATCGTGTGGGACGCGAACGGAAACCTGCTGGCAAACCTGCAAGCGCACACCGATGATGTGTTGGCGGCGGTGTTCACGCCGGATGGCAGCCGGGTTATCACTGGCGCTGCTGACGGGCGCATCCTGGCATGGGACTGGGCTTCGGGAACGATCGTCTGGCAGGTGATCCCGCACACCGGCGCTGTCAACGATATCGCGATCACTGCGGACGGCACACGGATTGCGACGGCGGGCGATGATGGCATGGTGCTGCTGTGGAACAATGTCGGCGATACAACGCCAGCCGGTTCCTTGCAGCTCGATGACACCGAGATCACCGCGATCGCGTTCCACCCGGACGGCAGCCGTCTGATCACGGGCAATAACTTCGGCGAAATCTACATCTGGAACATCGCCAGCGGACAGCCGATCCAGGCGCTCAGCGGGCACATGGATCGCATCACCGACATTGCCTACAATGCGGACGGCTCGCAGGTGGCAGCGTCCAGTGACGATACCTCGGTGCTGATCTGGCAGCCGTAGCAAACAGCTTTCAGGGGCGTTCGGTGTGGAACCAGGCGCCCCTTTCATACCCATACCATACCCATAAAAAAAAGCCCTTCCATGCTTCGGGAGGGCTTCGTTATTTCAGCAGCAGAGCGGCTAATCTCGCTTGTAAACGATAAATGTCGGTGTGACGGAGCCTCCCCCGGCGGTGACGTTCAGTAGGGTTGTGGTGGAAAGGCGGGTCATACTGCCGCTTGTGGTTCGCCCGAAGTAGATGAACGGGTCGGTATCCACCAGGCGGGGGCCGATATGAAGCCGATCATCCACCACCGACGGATAATCTTCATAGGCGATGCTGACCCGTTCCTGAACAACATACGGCTCATTCAGCGCCTGCATGATGGTGGCATTCCACGCCTCGCTGCTGGTTTCCCAGCCAATCACGACTCCCTTGCCGCCATACTCGTCATTCGGCTTGAGCACAAGCTGATCCCGATGTTCAGCGATGAAGGGCAGCAGATCGATTTCGCGCCCGTGGAAAACGGTTCGGCGGTCGCTGACGCGGCGCGTCCACGGAATGTGTTCCTCAATCACGCGAAGCTGTTCTTCGTCGAACAGCCAGTGATTGGCTTCATCGCTCAAAAGGGCAAAACTGGCTTTCTTTGCCATCAGCTTGGCGCTGAACGCATTGCTCATGCAGACAGCCCCATCCTTGACAGCGCGCACTACCGGGTTATCCAGCCCCATGCGCATGATCAGCTCGCTGCTCAGCACCCGTTTGTAGATCAGGTCGATGGGAAAGTCGCCCGCCCACAGCTTCCCATGCCGATATTCCAGCGCACGCGGGTCGGCAAGGATGGCGCGTGCGCCTTCCGCTTCAAAGTGCATCTTGCAGAGTTCATGCTCGTTCAGTGTAGGGACATCTGCCCAGTCAATGATGCCGATGTTGGGTTTGGTCTGCCCGCCAAACTGCCGCCATACATCCAGCAGAGACTGTACCAAACCCTGTGCCGTGGAAAATCCACGCATGGCATATTTCTGCGAGAACCGTTTGATCGGCTCAATTTCCGGGAAGACCTCGGCAAGCGCATCCTCATATGCCATTCCGGCTGGAGTTTCGGCATTGTATTCGACAAAACGCAGGATGCGCGCATCCATGTGATAGAACGAGTCCAGCCGTGAAGTCGTCCAGGGAACCTCATAGCCGGTGTGGAGGCTGAACAGCGACTCCTCGTAGCTTTCCAGGTCGAGCTGAGCGCGCAGTTCAGAACTGCTCATGCAGGCGTCATGCGCACGCCGAAACGCGGTCAGCAGTATTTCCGTCTCATATTTCAGGTAAGCCCAATGCTCAGGCTCGAAGAAATGTGGACGCAGCACACTGCACAGCGGACGGTCGCCAAAATAGCATTTCCGCTCCCGGAGCATCACATTCATGATGCCCACCGCATCGGCGGCAAGCTGATCATTGAGCAGGCTGTGATAGTGATCGATCACATCCTTGATCATGGCGCTGGCTCCCCGACGCCTCAGCGCCGCCCGTTCTCTGTCATCGGCCACCAGGTATAACGCGCTGCTGTCGCCTCATCAGATTTTGCCAGCCGGATGCACAGGTCAGCCATATGCTGCACCATCCAGTTGAAGTGTTTCTGACCCAGCGAGTTCACGTCCATGTCAGGAGCAGGATTCATGAAATCGATCGCGTAGGGCACGCCATCGCGAATGGCATACTCAACCGTGTTCATGTCGTACCCCAGCGCCTGAACCAGCTTGCGTGAGTCGGCGACGATACGATCATACAGTTCCGGCGAAAAGTCGTGTTCGTCATGATACTTCCGATGCGACGGATCGTACTTCATGACGTAGATCTCATCCTGACCAAGACACATGCAGCGGGCATAGCCATCCCACTGAATAAATTCCTGCACTACCATCGTCAGCAGACCGGACTGGTTGTAGTACTGAATCAGTTCATCTTTGGTACGGGCGATGTAGACATCGCGCCAGCCGCCGCCATGTGCATCCTTCAGCACACACGGCATGCCGATATAGCTGATGACGTAATCCCAGTCAAACGGGTAGATCAGATTGCGCAGGCTCTCACCGTGGACGATGCCGGGAACATATTCCTTGTTTGGCAGCACCAGCGTCCGTGGCGATGCAACGCCAAGCTGCGTCGCCAGCGACGCGCCGAAGAACTTGTCGTCAGCAGTCCACATGAAGGGATCATTGATCACCTTCGCCCCCATTACGGCGGCATGTTTGAGATAGGACCGGTAATACGGAACTTCGTGAGAAATGCGATCCACGATCACACGGTAAGGGATGGGTTCATCCATCTTCGTGCCACCCAGCAGCACATACTCGGCGACAACCCCCTGCCCGCGGCGATTGACTTCCTCAATGAATGCGGGCGGCCATGACCATTCCCTGCCAACCAGAAGCCCTATTTTCAACAAGTCCGTCATAATTTTTCCCCGGAAATATTCAGCTAATCATGCCCGCCGATATACAGGACCAACATTTTTTGCCAGTACTGCCAGTCATGCGCCCAGCCATCCCATTCACGCAGCGCATTGCCGATCCCCTTGCTCCACAGCTTGCCGGAGAGATCACGCGCGCTTTCGATCAGCCGATCCTCACGCCCCGTCGCCATGATCACGTCAAGCGACTGAAGCTGGCTCAGCCGCGTAGAGTCGTGTTCGTTGGGGATGTAATCGACCGGGTTATTAAAGTACACATTATCATCGCTGTAGCCGCCGGTGAAGCGTGTGATGTTATAGATCCCGCTCATGGCAAGGATGCGCCGCACGCGATCCGGATGCTTCAAGCCAAAATTCATCGCATGATAAGCGCCAAAACTTGCCCCCACCGTCGTCATAAAGGGATTGGGATTCTTCCATTCAGAAAATGGCACGACTTCATCCAGCAGATACTGATCGTACTGGGCATGCCGGTATGCCCGGCCGCTGGGGTGCGCCCATGAACAGTACCAGCTTTCCACGTCGATACTGTCCACACAGAAAAGCTGCAGCCATCCGTTATTCAGATGCTCGCTGAGCGTTGCCACCATCCCGCGGTCTTCCCACTCGTAGAATTTACCCATCGAGGTGGGAAACGCCAGCACACGCATCCCCGCGTGACCGAAAACCAGCAGTTCCATGTCACGATTGAGCGAAGGGCTGTACCATCGGTGATATTCGCGGTTCATGTTCGGTCAGTTCGTTTATCGTCAGGTTCAGCGTCTCGAACGTTGAGCGCAGCGCGTACCGCGGCGCTGGCATTGATCGCGCCTGCCCCTTGCCTGGCGCTTTCTGCGTCAGGTAATTTCAGCGCTGTTCGCATCAGAATAGCCTTGATATGGTGTGGTGTCAAACGAGGATTTGCCTCGATCATCTGAGCGACCACGGCCGCCGCCACGGCGCTTGCAACCGACGTGCCATCGACATGCTGATGCTGCGCATCGATCAGCTTATCAAAAGCGACCAGGCTTTTCAGGGATTTCAGGACAAGCTGCGTGGGGGCTGCCAGATCCTCCGGCGTCAGCCCCAGATCGGACGCGCCAGCCGCAACGATCGCCATCGCTCTGGTGATATCGTGCGTCTTCAGATCGAAAAGCTGCGTCAGCCAGTATGCCCGCCGAGCCATCTTCGATCCCGGCACAATCGGAGACGCGACCCATCGCGCCACTGCCAGCACCTCCGGCTTCGGCACTCCACCAACGCCAGCGCCATAGCTGTGATGGTAAAGCTGCCAATGTGCCGGATCCGGCTGGCTGCTGTCATCGTATCCCCCGACAGTGATCGCGGATGCCGCGCTGGCAGGCGGCAGCACTTCCTGCGCGCCTCTGTTTCCTGCAGAGATCACCACCGTGACGCCAAGTTCGGTCAGCTTTTCAACCGCACGATGAAGGGGATGATCCGGATCCTGACTCTGGAAATCCCCGCCGACGGAGATATTCAGCACACGGACGTTATACTCGTGAGCATGCGCAATCAGCCAGCGCATCCCCCGCAGAATATCCCGTTCCTTGATCCTGAGATGGCGATCGCTCACCTTGATGAGGACAAGACGGGCATCCGGCGCGAGACCGCGATACAGCCCGCCGCTCTGCCGCCCACTGCCCGCAGCGATCACGGAAGTCATCTGCCCATGCCAGACGTAAGACTCGCGATTGCCTCGGCTGAAGCGCGTGCCCAGGCGGATCGCTGCGTCCGTTGCATCGACATGCACCAGAACCCGATCATCAAGATCAGGATGGGGATAAAAGCCGGAGTCGATGAAGGCGATCGTCACTCCGCGACCGGTAAAGGCTGCTGAAGCGCCGGTTCGCTCATGAAGGGAGAGAACGCGCCGCGCGCCGGTCTGAGAATCGGGCAGGCTGGGATTCAGCAGGTATTGGGGAGCACCGTCACGAATGCGGACGATGCGGCGCACCTGGGTCACGCGGCGTCCACAAAAGCCTGAAACAGCGCCGCCATGCTGTGATCAGACATCACCAGACTTTCAGGATGCCACTGTACGCCAACGACAAACTGATCGCCGGGGAGTTCGATCGCCTCGATCACACCATCCGGGGCGATGGCGGAGATCTGAAAGCCCTCGGCAACACGCGCCACTGCCTGATGATGAAAGCTGTTGACATGGGCGGATGTACCGAGGATATCGGCCAGGCGGGTTCCTGCCTGGGTCTCGATCGGATGTGCCACATACTCACGCGGATATTCGGGGAAGTACTGATGGCGAATGGCGTCCGGAACGAGATCCGCGATATCCTGTATCAGCGTGCCACCTGCGGCGACGTTCAGCGTCTGGACTCCACGGCAAACGCCAAGCAGCGGCTTGTTCGCTTCCAGCGCCCAGCGGGCGTAGATCAGTTCTGCCGCATCCCGCAGATCGTCAAGCCCTTCCGTCTTTTCATAGGTTTCTGCCGCATAGCACGCCGGGTTGAGATCGCCGCCGCCCGCCAGAAAAATCGCATCGACGCGATCGAACAGAATGCGCATGGTCGCTTCGCTGATATCCAGCGGAAACAGAACCGTGGCAGCGCCTGCCAGTTCCAGGGCCGTGATATACGGGCGGCTCATGGCAAAACGCTGCGGCATTTTATCCGGCAGCGTCGTATCGTGAAACGTTGGAATACCGACCAGCGGTTTGGTGGGGCGCGCTAAAGCCATGCTGCCTCGCTTTACATGCGACGGATTCTGCGTCGTGATTTGTCGAAAACGTGAATACATTTCAGAATAGCGCATGAATGGACTATTCATCAAGGTGGCATTCTGTCCGTCAGGGAAAACCCGATTCAGACCTCAACCTACGACTTAGTAAAAGACCGCATCCGGCGGACGCATCTGCCAGCATAACCCACAAAGACTCATGTCAGAACAGGCTCAGACAAAATCCGGTATTCATCTCGCCACCAGATCCATCCTTGCGGCTTCACCTCAGACACATTTTGTTTTCTGGAACGTCCTGCGCATCCTGCTGATTCTCTCCAGTATCAGCCTGAGCCTGATCACGTTCGATCAGGTGAGCGGTCTGCAATATACGCCCAACGTACTGCTGCCCTGGCTGCTGAGTGTCACTGCATGGTGCGCTGCATGGATGATCGCGCCGCAGAGGATCGGGCAGAGTCGGGTAACCGGTTTTCCGTTCCGTGTGCCACAGCCCGACATCGGCATCATCGCCCTGATCCTGCTGATGCTGATCGCCGCGTGCGCCCTGCTCTTTCGCCTTGATGAGATCCCGTATGAAATGCACGGCGATCAGGGTCACTATGCGCTGGATGCATACAACATCGTGCAGGGCGAACGCACGATGTACGAGTTCCGCAACACCGGCAGAGAGCAGTTTCACAGCTATGTGATCGCCTTCATTCACAGCACATTCGGAACGCCCTACCTGCTGAGCGTCAAATTGTCGAGCGTTCTCGCGGCGCTCATCGCCCTTCCCGGTCTTTACTGGTTTGGCGTTACCGTGGGAGGAAAACGCACTGCCCTGTTCGCCGCTGCCTTCGCCTGTGTCGCCACATGGTTCATCATCTTCGGGCGCGTCGGCTACCGCATGACGTGGATCGCCCCGGCATCAGCGTGGACACTGGCGGCCTTATGGTATGGTGTGAAAACTGATCAGCGTTGGTGCTTCGTCATGGCAGGGCTGGTACTGGGTCTGGGCTGGCACACGCATGTTGCCTTCCGGCTGATGCCTTTCGCCATCTTCACAGCGCTGGTGCTGATCGTATGGCGCGCTCAGCCTGAAAAACGCTGGCGTTTCGTCGTCCACGGCGTGGCACTCCTCGGCGCTGCCGGCCTTGTGGCGATGCCTCTTTTCAGCTTTGCATGGCGACGGCCGGAACAGTACTTCTTCCGCACCACCATGTTTCTCGATACCGACTCGGTCATCCCCCTCACAGAAGTTCTGAGAGGGCTTTATCTCACCCTGCGCATGTTTCTGCTGGGCGGCGATCCGCAGCAGGCGAACAACTATCTGTGGCGCGCACCAACGGCAGCGCCGATCCTGGCCCTGTGCTTCTACGTTGGGCTTGCGCTTTCCATCATCCGGGCCGTGCGCAAACGCGACGCGCTCAGTCTTTGGCTGCCTGTCGGGCTGATCTTCGGTTTTCTGCCCTCAGCCCTGGCGATCGACTCGCCGCATGAACTGCCCAGCGCGCGGCGGGCTTACAGCGCTTTCCCGATTGTCATGGTGATGGCTGGCATGATCCCCGTCCTCCTGCTTGACTATGCGCAGCGAAGGCACAGACTCACAGCGAAAGCAGGGATTTCCCTGCTGGCAGTCGGGCTGGTGCTGGTGAATGGCTGGGTTGAACTGCGAAATTACTTTGAGCTGTATCCCCTGCACTACGATGTATCTCCACACCGCTTCACTGCCGAAACGATACAGACTTTCTGGGAACGCGGGGTTCGTGAAGAAGATACGTATTTCGTCTATTCTGACGCCTTCCTCGATTTTGAGTGGGTGGCGATGTCCCTCGAAAGACCGGAAATGTTTTCGACCCAGTTGATCGACAGCGACACGCTGGCGGCGTGCCGCATCCCCGTTCCTGAGGGACGGTCCCTCTTGTTCATCGTCGGTCCCAACGAAACAGAAGATCAGGAACGCCTGCGCACCTGTTACCCAACCCACACAGAACAGCGCCTGGATTCGCCATATGATGCGTATCCCTACGAGATCATGACGTTCCAGGCGCTGAGCCGGGCAGAGGCAGCGTCGGGCGATTAAACCCTGTTCGGATCACCCGGCTGCTGATCGCCGGCGTCCTCATCGTCAGTGCGGATTTCGACGCGCACGCCGCGTGTTGGCCGCTCGTGCCCGTGTGGCGGCGCAGGCGGCACAGGGGGAACCGGCGGCACAGGCGGCACGCTGATATCAATATTGGACAGTGCGCGGCGAAGGGTTGTCTTGGTCAGATTCATGATCTGATCCTGCAAGTCGCGTCCCAGATTGCGCAGTTCCGCAAGGTCACCGCTGAAGGCAGCGGAAACAGCGCCCGCCTGTTCCTGACGCAGCAGGTTATCCAGGTATTCGAGCATCTGCGTTCCCTGCATGATGACCTGATTGAGCTTGTGGACATCATCGGCATCCTGCGGCAGATCAAGCTGGATCACCTCGCTGATGTAGAAGTCATCCGGCAGCACTTGAGACGCTTTGGCATGCAGCGTAGTAAAGCTGCGCACCGCCGCATCGGCTGATCCCTGATAGGCTCCCATGCGATAGCTCTTCTCTGCCGAGCGCACCAGCGCGCGCAAGCCAACCGCGATCTGGGACAGGGTTTTGAGGGTGTTTTCTTCCATGGTCTTCTTCCTCCGTTTTACACGGTATCTTCACGGCGTCGTCAGGGTTGCAGGCACAGTTTCAGGCTCAGATGAAATGCTTTCAGATCGCTCAAATTCCTGGTCTAGTACCTTCAGCGTTTCAGGTCTCAGCAGCGCCCTCAGCGTGCGCTTGGCATGGAACAGGCGAGATTTGATCGTGCCGATATTCGTGCCCATCGTCTCGGCAATTTCGGCATACGACATATTCTCCTCAGAGTACAGAATCAGCGCCTGACGCTGTAATTCGGGCAAGCGCTCCATGGCATCCCGCACTTCGAGATGCAGCAGCAGCCAGTGAGCCACTTCTTCACTCTCCGGGACCTGATCCGCCGTCGTGTATGAAACCCACATCTCAACCGGCTCTTCATCCAGAGAGACATTCTGATACCGCCCAACACCGCGAAGCTCGTCATAGCAGCGGTTGCGCGCCATCCGAAAGACATAAGGACGCAGATTTTCCGGCGGGTCGATTCGATCCATACTGCGGTACAGCGAGATGAAGATCGTCTGCACAATATCATCCTCGGCGTCGTTTGCCCCGCCGATCAACCGCCGGACGAACCGCCGGATGGAAGGCTCAAGCGATGCCTGCAGCGCGGCAAAAGCATCATGATCACCCTCGCGGGCAAGCCGGAACAGCGCAATCTCGTATTCCCGTACCGGGTCCAGTTGTCGTTCGTCTGTCACGTTTTCCCCCGAACACCTATCAATACGGGGGAGAAGGTCAGCCTGTTCAAAACTCGTGGATGAGGCGGCGCATTCAGCCTTCAGAGCTGATCCATCCGCCGATCAGCATGATCGCCAGCAGCATCGTGATGATACCCGCCAGCGGCGACTGAAGGCCATTGCCGATGATCATGGCGGCAACCAGCGCGATCAGCGTTGCAAAGAAGCGGGACTCAAAGCGCCGCTGGCGGGTAGCTCCGAAAGCGCCGCAGAACAACAGCAGCCCTGCCGTCACCACAATGACGATCATTCCCATGAGCAGGTCTGCCAATGACGGCGCGATCACAAACCAGACGATGCTGGATGAGGTCAAAAGGATGAGAAAAGGCAGCAGCGCATCTGCCGCCATCAGCCCAATCGTGCTGAACGGAAGAAACTGGCGCAGAAAAGGCTCCTCAACATCCTGCTCGAAGACGTAAAGCAGACCGCCGGGCGGGCGAATACCCGCGATGATCGCCAGCCCGATCCAGAGCTGCGCGGGCAACTGATTCAGGATAACGCTCGCCGCTGCCCACGTCATTACTGCTCCCCAGACGGCAGCCATGATCAGAGATAAGGGGTGACGGGCATACGAGAGCAGCGCCCGGCTGACCAATCCGTTCCAGCCAGTCGCTTCTGGCAGACGCCAGCGCACCTTCCGCCGGGCACGCGCTGCCTGTGCGCGGATGCGCGCCTGTGTCCTCGGCTGGATATACTGGAGCAGACCGATCGCCTGAAGCCGGGCATACAACTGGCTTTCATCGGCTGCCTGGATCATGTCCATCCGCCGGCTGAGAACCCCAAGCCCCACCAGCAGGATCACCCCCATACCCACCAGAACGACGATCACCCAGCCCGGAGCTTCACCCACCAGCGCAAGGACGGCGGCGCGCCCGCTCCACAGAGCAGCATCCGGCAGGACGAAAGCCAGCGGAAGCAGCGCAAACGGCGTCAGCCAGAGCAGACGGGCAGTGCGAAGCTTCGGGAAAGACAGCCGGGCAACCCCGGCCGCCCATGCAGCCGCATACGTCACAACCGCCAGCGCCAGCCAGACGCTGAGCGCACGCAGCACATCCTCAACCGTGACTCGCCCATAGAGCGCACGATTGAGCATCACCGTAAACAGGATGACGGCGACGCCGATCAGCGCGGCACGAAATACCACATACCGCACGAACCCCACCAGGACAGGAGCCGCCCGCACGATGGGTGAGCCGGCAACATAGGCGATATCGGGGAATGTCAGCTTGAGCGGAGTCGTCCGCAGCGCAGCGCTCAGCGCCAGCACGAAGCCGATCAGCGGCACATAGCTGAGGAGGATCAGCAGATTGCCGGCATCCACCGGCGCGATGACAGCGCCCAGATCACCAGCGCGTTCTAGCACCCATCCGCCGACGGTGTACAACCAGATCAGGCCGATGATCGCCAGGTAGAAGACGTACATCTTCTGCGAGAATGAGTCGTCGTTGGATTGATAGCCGAGCACGCGCAGCCAGTAGCGCGCGTCATCCCGGAACTGCCGCCAGCGCAGAGAAATCAGCGCCCAGAAATCTGCCCGCACGCTACGCATCGGCTTCTGCCTCATCCAGTTCGACCGCTTCAGCATCCTCGCGGGCGCGCCGGGCACGGATGGCCGAGCGCAGCATGTCATCCAGCGTGAAGCGCTCATTGAGTCCGAACTGTTCCCGAATCGCGTCGGGCGTGCCTTCCGCGATCACCTCACCGTTCTCCATCACGAGATAACGATGAGGCTGCGCATCCTGAGGCAGTTGGTGACTGCTGATCAGGATCGACATCCCCTCTGCGCACAGCGCGTTGAGGTCAGGCCAGAGATCGTCGGCAGAGACAGGATCGAGGGGTCCGAGCGGCTCATCCAGCAGCAGCAGGCGCGGTTGAATGAGCAGCCCCATACACAGCGCCA
>SZPD01000488.1 GCA_030263515.1 Anaerolineae bacterium CFX9
GGATCTTCATAGGGCAGCGAAAACAGCCCGATGCCGCCGATCAGCCCAAACACGCTCAGGCGGAGCGCCCAGAGGTGATGCCCTGTGCGCGCCAGCCAGTAGACCATCAGCAGGAAAGGCAGCGAGGCGAGAAAGTAAGTCAGCCCTTCCAGGCGATTGGCTTCATCGTAGACTGGCAGCAGAAGCGGGATGACACCGCCCAGCAGTCCAACTCCTATCAGCGCCAGGATCAACTGCATGACCAGGCGAGCGGTGCGGCGCTCATCCGGCGCATCGATCGGCACGCCCGGCGTGGTCAGCCATTCCAGAACACGCCTGAGCGTATGGGTACGGGTCATACTCACATCCATGCGCGCATACCCTGAGGCACTCACGACAGCAGACAGGTCTCAGGATGAAGCTCAATATATCCAATTGTAACGCCGGATGACGTGGGGAGGCATAACGGACTGCCTCAACGACAGCAGATCGGGAGCAACCTCACGGGCTGCGGTATGCGGAATGTCAGCGCATGAGGAAAGGCGGGGAAGGGGGCGCGGTAGCTGATATCACTCCTCAAAGAGCTGCCCCAACAGGAACAGAATTCCTAAAACAACCGTATTTGGTTCGGCACAATCAGATCTGTCAGGATATCATCTCCGAAGATGTCAGTGATAAACAGCGCGCCTAGTTCTTTCGGTTCAAGCTTGTACAAGCCGCCGCCGTAAACCCGTCCTTCACCAGTCAGTGTTTCAGGAGGAATCGACTTTAGCGCTAGCCAGATGCGACGTTTTAAATCCTTAGTTTTACTGATGTGTTGTGCCAGTTCACGCTTAGGATAGAGATTCAGATAAACGTTGGGCGCGACAGCGCGCGAATGATTGAGAATGAAACGAAACGGGTTGTTCGCTCTTTTGTCAGACGGGCGACCCATATAGGTACATAGGAATGGTGAGGGGGCACGCTTGTCCTGTGCATACCAGACGGGTCGATGCTGGCAGAGATACCGTTCATGAATACCCTGCGCCCGACCGATCTGAAGGTAGCGCCACAGATCAGGATACTGCTCGGCGACCTGATCTTCGGGCAAAGGGCAGTTAATCAGGAAGCTGGGCGCAGCCAATAGCGGATTGCCCATCTCATCAGACTGGATTTCATCGCTGCTCAGATAACGTGGACTGGGCAGAATTGGAATCAGAAAACGCGCGGGAAGGTTATAAGTGTCGATCTCTGATTTGCTAACTATGAAGAACTGATTGGCTCCGGTTGCGATGCCACGTTTGATGTCAAACAGATCTTTTAGTTGCACGGCGTTATGAGTGCGCATTCGGGTTTGCTGTTTGGGAAAACGTGTCCATTTCCCTTCTCGGCGCAGTTCCGCAACGTTAACGGACTGCTGGAAGCGAGGCTTTTCAAATGTTCCGCCAAGCGAAAAACAAATCTGATGATCTGATCGCGGAACAGACTTGCGAAACCAGATGACTGCTGAAGAGACCAGCGCATCATCGAACTGCATATCTTCTGGTTCGAATCGGTGGATGTTGAGCAGTGTTACCTGCGAAGTCAGGTAGTGGCGGATTGTGCTTCCGTAGTTGACATCCATAAACTCACTGGGGATCAGCCATACCCCAAGTCCGTCTGTCTGGAGCCACTCGTGAGCAATGCAGAGGAAGTAGACGTACAAGCCTGAGAGTCCACTCAATTTCAGATGAGTTGCTTGGGCAGACTGCGCTTGCAGACGCAGCTTATCAACAGCATTTATATGATGATGACGAACGTAAGGAGGATTACAGACGATCAGGTTGTAGCGCTCCTCTTCGCTAGCTGGTGCTGATATCCTGGTGAAATCCCTGACCTGAATGTCAATCGGATAGTCCTGCCAAAGAAACTGGGCCTGTTCGCCGTAGTGCGGATCGATCTCGTAACCGCATGCATAGCTGATGCGCTCAAATGGGAACACCTGCAAAAGCGCCGAATAGAAGGCCCCCATGCCAAGCGCGGGTTCGAGAAAACGGATCGCCTCATTCGCTGGCAGCAAAGGCTTTGTCCATTCCATAATCCTGGTTGCAAGCATAGGAGGGGTAGCAAACTGCCCCAGACGATTGCGTTCACCTTTCGATTTACGTGCATCCAGCGCCGTCTGAAGCTCCAGCCGACGGTCTTCAAGCAGAGGTAAGGGGTTCATCGTCATAATCCAAACTCGATCAGATCATCCATGCGATGTTCCCAGACCCAATCGATACCCTC
>SZPD01000063.1 GCA_030263515.1 Anaerolineae bacterium CFX9
TTAACTCAGCGGTCGCCGTGTTTCCGCCGCAGATGGCGAGCGCGCTGACCGCTTTCGCACTCCTCCCGCTCGTGCAGCGTTTCTTTCCTCCGGCTGCCATGCGTCCGGCGCTGCATCTGGTCGGCACGACGGGCAGCGGCAAAAGTGAAATCGCCGCGCTGATGACCAGCTTCTACGGGCAGTTCACCCGCGACACGCCGCCCGCGCAGTGGGGCGATACCGTGAACACCGTCGAAGTCTTAGGCTATGCACTGGCGGAAGCGCTGTTCTGGGTCGATGACTGGAAGCCTTGTTACTCCGACGAAAAAACCTTCACGCGCTTTCTGCACGCCTACTCACGGGGGATGGGACGCGGGCGGTTGACGAAAGACTCGAAGGTGCGGCAGGATCGCCCGTGTCGAGGACTGCTGCTCTCGACAGGTGAGACGACCATTGAGGGTGAAGCCTCGATCTTGGCGCGTATGCTCGTGCTGGAAGTTCCGCCGTGGGAGCGGCGCGATCCGGGAGGCAAACGGCTGGCACATGCGGAAATTCTCCGCTCGGCGCTCCCCGGTTTCACCGCGCACTTCGCCCGTTGGATCGCCGCACAGGTTGAAGCAGGTACGCTGCAAAGCCACCTGGCATGGGAATACGAACTCAGCGTCAAAGGCTACCGCGACAAGCTGACCGCGCAGTTCGGGAGGCAGGCGAACACCGGGCGTGTAATTGGTAACTGGGCGACATTGATCACCGTTTACCGGCTCCTGCGCCAGTTCTTGGAGGAACGGGACGCGGACGACGGGCTACCCGCATGGCAGGACAGTATCGTGCAAACCGCGAAAGCCGTGCAGGAAGAGCGGGCAGGACAGGTCTTCATCGACACATTGGGGCAGCTTCTCGCCAGCGGCGATGTGCGGCTTATCGATCTGGACAGCAGTGAGGAGGCGAAACCCGGTGCGCCGATCATCGGCTATCAGGATCGGCGTTTCATCTATCTACTGCCGGAAATCTCGCTGCGTGAGGTCAAACCCACGCAATCACTCAACTTCACCACCAAATCCATCGGCGACCAGTTGCGCGAAGACGGTTGGTTGCTCCCCAACACTACTGACGGACGGCTGACGATTCAGAAGCGATTACGAGGGAACAGGACGTGGGTTTGGTGTCTCAAGCGCGACATGCTCAACGGTGACACTGATGACATCTGTGACGCTGACACCTATAAAGCCTATCGAACCGCTGTTCAAGCGTTATCCTCGATCTGATGACTCCGGTGACAGTGATGACAACTCTCCATGCAGCGGTGTCATCGCTGTCACCATGTCACCACCGAAAGGTATTCATGAATTGACGACTCGTAACTGATGACAGCGGTGACAGTGATGCCGTTGCTACCTTTTAGAGAATGGGGACTCGGAAACGAAGCAGTAGAATGAGAAACATCACGCCATAAATAACCATACGATCGATGCGATGACAGCGCCAAGCATTGTA
Organism: Anaerolineae bacterium CFX9; assembly: GCA_030263515.1. Classification (GTDB taxonomy): domain Bacteria; phylum Chloroflexota; class Anaerolineae; order Aggregatilineales; family Phototrophicaceae; genus Flexifilum. The sequence goes on from SZPD01000063.1 coordinate 1,474, forward strand.
GATTGCCCGACGCAGCATATCGGACATTTGACCGGGGTCATTCACTTCACGCTGAAAGGCAACAGCGCTCTCGAATTTATGTAGGGCGGCGCAAAACTGCTTTTGATATTCCAGTATCAGCCCTTCAACATGCAGGCAGGCAGCCTTCATTGGGTAGGCTAGTGCTGGCGTTTGAATACCGTCTGCATCCGTGTCTGGGCGCAGTTCTTCAAAAAAGAAGTGTTTTGCTCGTTTCAGTCGTCCGCTTGATGCCGAATAAGCTGGATCATCATGCATACGGAAGCGCGCATAGGCTTCAGCGTAAATGCAGCGTGCAGCATCGTAGTATATTCCTTGATACTCCTTGAGCGCGTAGGCGCGCTGAAACCGCGTGACTGCCTCCCTAAAACTTTTTTGCCCGATCAGCACCCAACCGCGTGTGAAATCCGTCGTCAGCATCCCCCCCTGTAGGGTGGCGCGTGATAAATCATCTGCCTGCTGATGCCACTGGGTGGCAGCATTGTATTGACGTGCCGTATATTCGAGCGTACCCAGCCTGTCGAGCGCTTTGAAGCAGTAATACGGACTGCCCGTTTGCTCGAACAGCCTGAGAGCTTCTTGACCATGTTGACGCGCTTTCTTAAACCGAAATGCCAGCGTGTAGGCAAAGCACAATACCAAATGGTGTCCAGCAATCGTGAATAGGTCTGCCTGTCGCTGCCGCCGCCATTCTTGTAAACAATGCTGCTGCTGGCGAACAACGCTGTTGAGCGTAAATCCCTTACGTTTGAAAGCTGCCCATCCGCGCAGAACCATTAAACGTGCGCGCACTGGAAAAGGCAGCGTGCGCCATACGAAGTCATTAAACAGCGGTGCAGCCAAAATTAACCATGCCTGCCAGCGGTTTTCAAGTCCATAGAACTCGCCAATTAAGCAGCAGGCTGCCGATAGCGAAGGATGCCGCTCTGTTTCACTGGATGCAACCGCCCAAGATGATTGGGGTGTGGTAAGAAATGCTACAACTTCGCGCTGGATGTCGTGGTAGACATCCAATGCCTCTCCAACTGCACCTTTGAACAACAGATGATCGGCGCGATTCAACGCATCCCAGACTCGTCGGGAAACTGTATCCGAAGGAAAACTTGCAGTCATCGTTCACTTACAACCGCGCTGCTGCAAATGGACACGGATGAGCGGGTGCATGGGTTCATACGTACCAAGGTGCGCAGCGCTTGAAGAAAACTTTCCTCATCGGCATTAGGAAATTCTCTGACCCAATCGTTCGCCAGCTTTGTATAAGTGATAGGGTCAGCAAATGCGGCATTGTTCGCCATCCGCACCTCGAAGGACATCAACCCCTCGCACAGACCACTGAAGAGGTTTTTGAACATTGAATAGAAGCCCGTGCCGCTGCGAAGTTGATCAATGATTGTATCGAAAGCAGCCGCGCCATCGAAGTAGCGCGCAACAGCAATTTGCAGACAAAGAGGGTTGCCTTCTGTCACCTGATACAGCATTGCGCGCTGAATAGTATCAAGCGGTGTCTGTGTTTGGTTCTGGTGTCGTTTTTCCAGAAGTGTGATGTACTCGTCGGTCTCGGTCTGATCCAGACCGTGAATATCGACACGCGTGCAGCCATCGAATGGCAGCGCCACCCGTGACGTGACCAGAATATGGCTAAGCTGCAGGGCAGAACGTTTCGGGCGAATGAGAGCGTTGAGATTACGCAGCATATCCTCATAGCCTGTGACAGTCTCAATATTGTCGAGAACAATCAGGCACAGCTCTTTGCGAAGATGTTGACTGCACAGCTCTTCTATTCGACGCAAATTGCGATCTGGGGTCTCGAGCACATCCATCCAACCGAAGCGATTCGCCATGCTAAGCAGCACGGAAAGATAAGTCAACGCGGGCTGATGCGTCTCGCGTTCCTTACCGTCAATATCGATCATCATGCGCTTGTCCGTGTTCCAGTCAAATTGGGCAGCAAACTCGGTGTCACGCGCGTGCAGCGCTGTGTGCCACGCGAGGCTGGTCTTACCTGCACCGGGATTAGCGTCAATTACCACAATTGGCGACTCGCGGAGCGCAAACATCACCCGGTCGAAATCGACCTTGCGTCCCGTGAGTTTATGCGGTGGTGGCGGGAATACACGTTCGAGAAGTTCAGTGTCAGTGTCTTCAGGAGGTTGCTCGATCTCTCCATTGCAGTAATTGGCGATCACTTGTGCGATGCGTGCGACTTCATCTCCCCTGAGATCCATAAAATCGCTGGTACAGATAGGGCGGCGCAAGAACAAGGTCGCAAATCGCGCCCGTGCATCAATCGAATGCCATTTTTGCGAGCGCACGCACCTAGAGCCATGATGATAGCGACTGCATAATCGCGGTCAGCGATGCCGTCTTTGTTTAACCCGCTAAAGCGTGTAACCCCAATTAATTCGATTCCCTCATCACTCCATAAACTGTTCGCAAGCGCAAGAAATTTCTCTCGTTTGACCTCTTCACGGGTTGCCGAGATATACCAATCCTCCAACTTCCATGTTTTATCCGGTACAGGGTTGCGTGCGCTTGGCAGCATTAAAGTCCTCCAGAAAACTTTGAGCTTTCCACGCATTTTACTTGATCTATTTGAGTAGTACCCCAATTTTTTCTTGGGGACTTCACAACAAAAAACATTGGATGGTTATGCTGCGACGGCGTATTCTGAAATCATGGTTCGATACAAACAGAAGAGGTCGTTATGACAATCTTGCAGTTCTTCAAGAATGGGCGGTCGGTGAAAGCGGGGTTGGAGGTTTCGCTGCACTGGTCTGGTGCGCTGAGTGGGTTCTCGAAGTACCGCACGGATGACACTGGGCGCATTTATGTCGAGGACGAGCGCATCAGCGGGCGTGAGCGCAAGACGGACAACATCTACATCGAAAACCCAGACGGCGGTTACAGCTTGAAGTACCCCAATTACGTGGTGACCAAAGGCGTAGAGCATCAATTGCATCTTGAGCAGGCGACTCGTCAGTAGGTTTCAGATTTTTCACTTCCACATCAACAGAGGAGAAAGCGACATGCTCAGCGGTCTGCGCGGCGAGGATAAGGAAAAACGCGGTTACATCGAAACCATGCTGATCGTCTCGTTCAGCGATGGCGAACTGGAGGATGACGAGATTGATGTTCTGGTTCAGCGTGCCAGCCGCCATCCCAAAATGGCAGGAATGAATCACAATGAATTCATGCGCTATATCAAACGCAGCCTGAGCGCGATGGATCGGCAGGGGCTTGAAAAGCGCGTCGAGGAAGTGTGCAAGCTGCTGACGACGAAGGAAATGCGTCTGACCGGAATTGATCTGGCGCTTTCAGTAGCGATGGCAGATGGTGAACTGGAACCAGACGAAGACCGGCTTATCAACCGCATGATCCAGTTGATGGGTCTGACGCAGGCGGATGTGCAGCCGATCATTGACCGCTACCGCTAATAGCTTAACGTCTCACGGTTAAAAACCGATTTAAGATCTAGAGTAGAAGTGTATAATAATATATTGCACTTCTGCACACCCTACTAATCGCTACGCACATAGGAGCACAACCATGCAGCTTCGAATCCTTCGCACCGAGTCCAAAGGAATGCTTGGCGGACTCTCTTTCGAATACAACATTCGTATCGTGGCAGACCAGCAAGAACAAGCCCTCATCCAGAAATACAAGGCAGACCGTGAAGTCATCTACCAGATGGAACGGAGTGTCTTGGGGCAGAAGTGGGAAGTATCTTTCACGTTCGGCGATTTTCTCAAAGGCAAAGTTGTGAAGAATAAGAACATTGCCGAGCTGATCGTGCTTGAGGATGCTGTCGTAAGAGCGTGTGAAGGGATGAAAATCGCTCTGCATGCGCTGTCAAAGATTGGTCAAGAAGAAGTCATCGATATCTAATGCTGTTGCATTCGCAAACAAAAGCAAACGAAAGGGCTACAATACAATGCCAATCCAAAAGGGTGACGACAAGGGTGAGCAGAAGCGCCGCGAAGATCGCTACACACCGAATACTCAGCAAAACAAGCAGGTCGAAGACGCAATGAGGGCAGCAGGTGTAGCCGTCACGCCTGAAAACAAGGAAAAGGTTCATCGCGCCATTTCGGGACAAAGCCTGAGCTATGCTGAACTCGTGGCAGCGATCAAAGAACTGTTCGGGAAGTAACGCAACAGCAGCATAAGAATGCAGGTCATTATCGGTTGAAACGCAAGTCACATATTTCATAAGGAGAAGCCAACGTGGCAGACGAATACTTCTGCGGATCATGCAATTCGTACCGTCAGAACAGCAAATGTGAGAAGTGCGGTAAACCGACCGTCACAGTTGGCTATAGCGCACCCGGTAAGAAAGAAAACTCTAAAGAACTGCTTGAGCGCTGGAAGAAACTTTACGGCGGTCGGTAGGCTTCACGGGCATTGATGACAACTGCAGTCTGCCCACTATTTGCGGCAGACTGCACACCTGATTGAGGATCAACATGGTAAGCATGGACAGCACAACCGTTGTGCGAGAAGCACTTCGAAATGCGTATTATGGAAATCGACACTCTGCTTATACGATCTTGAGTGATTACATCGCAAATCAGCCGAATGACCTCGTTGTTCGCGCGGAGCGTGCTCAAATGGCGATGAGCCTGGACCGTGATACCGAGATGCGAAGCGACATAACGTTTATTATCTCACAAAGTATGAAAACTGCTGCTGATTATGACGCTTATGGGCTGGCGTTAGCGATCCAAGGTTTCACTGGACCAATGGCGGAAGCAAAAGACTGTTGGAAACGTGCTGCTGCGGCATTTGAGCAATCAATTCGGATGGACGGGCAGCGTGCGGATGTTTTCCGACATCGCGCTCAAATGCACTTGTGGCAGGAAAACAAGCGCGCTGTGCTTGCAGATCTCGATCGCGCAGTTGCACTCACACCGAATGACGTTGAGTTGCTATGGCGGCGTGCCCTAGTCAAGAATGAATTAGGAGACAAACGGGGCGCAATGGCAGATGCAGATTCGATGATTCGACTTGAACCTGATCAGCCCAAGCACTACGAAATGCGCTTGTTATTTCGCGATCTTGAAGACTATCCGGGACAGCTTGAAGACCTAAATCACATTCTGGCTATTTATCCCGAGGAAGTAGATGTGCTGAACAAACGGGCACTCGTCTTTTATGCCACAAAACGTTTCGACCTTGCCCTTCGGGATTACGAGCATGTCCTTCAACGTGATCCAAACAACACGGAGGCGCTGCCATGGGCAGGGTATGCCCTTCAGGAGATGGGGGATCATCAACGTGCAGTTGACTATTTTTCGCGCATGATCGCGCTTGAGCCAAATGTCGCTGCTTGGTACGGTCATCGAGCAAAGTCGTACCGTGCGCTTGGTGATGTGACCTCCGCTCAAGCGGACGAACAACGAGAGCGAGCGCTCAAAAAGGATGCAAAAGCGCAACCGAAGGCTGTGCCCCGCAATGCCGAAGAATGGAAGACCGGTTTCCTTGGATTTGTGGCGCATTACTGGCTCTCGTTTGTCTGGATTGGTCTTGCCCTGTTCACCATCTTGATCGGTGTGTTATGGCTTATCGACTATAACCGCACTCGTATTGGCAATAATGGGATAGCTGGTTTCTTAATCATTGGGATCGGTGCGGCTCTGTTCCGACTCGTTCGCGGTGGCGGCAGATTCAACCGTGTGTTCGATAATGGCTTGACCGGGTTTTTCCTCAATTTGGTTGTCTGGACGATTCAGATAGTAATTGCGACCCTCGTGTGGGTTTTTGTCGAACCTATTCGACAGGTTCGCTTCTTGCTGCGTGCTTGGCAAAGTTGGCAAAACGGCGGAGTGCTGACTGATGAGTCTGGGCGCGATGTCCGAAGTCTGTAAATAATTCTAGACTTCAGCAGGTACATCCCAAAGCTTAACAAATTGGCTTATAGTACAAGTAAGCCTCGGAGGAGATGAGCAAATGAAAAGTAAATATCATTCCAAAACGGCGATTGTCGAGTCGGTGCAACTAAGAACTCTTCAGGAGGGACGTTATCCCGAAATGGTACGCGCTTTATCGCTCCGATCTACACTCCATGAGCTTGCGTCCTTACCGGTGCAAGCGACCACCCTGCAAAAGCACGAACGTACATTGGCAGTCGCGCAAAAACATGACCTTCCCATCGTGTTTGTCGGCGCTGCTCCGGCGATTAATGGAACGAAAGTTTTTCGCGGCGTTTCTACTGATTGGGGATTGGTCAATATTGCTGAAGACCCTCATTTCATTGCTGAAGGTAATCGCGCAGTTATCCCTCAGCAAGTCCTGCATGAATTGAAAACCATTCAACGGGTGGGATTGGATTTTGAGGCCGTGTATGTAGCCCACGAGATCGAGAAGAACCGGCTTGCTCCCGGTCAAATGCTTACGCTTGATATGATTGCGCCTCCTCCTCCAATGGGCACAGTCTTACGATCGGCACAAATGGGACAAGCTGCGGAGAGTTTTTGGACAGGTGTAGGACGGTTGCTTTTAGGGAGCTTGAAATTGGGGATAGGGGTACTGTCTACAGCCGCAGCAGTAGGGGTAGCGTCCGCCAGTTTTGGGTCAACCGCTTATGCTTACGATCCGATTCTTTTTGGTCTACACATCGACCCTACAGTCTTGATCGAGGGTCGCCCACTCGCATTATGGTATTATCTCGCAAGTTGGACTTGGAACGAATGAATCTATAGGAAATGTTGCGATGGAGTATCTCTCTCTTTCTCAACTACTGCGAGGTGCGCGTGTTTATGAGCGTCTGCCTCAACCGCTTCAGCAGGCGCTCAAGCGAAGTGTTTGGTACACGCTGATCACAGAACTTGCTGCGCTCTCGTTGTTTATTTTTCTGCCACGCGATATTTGGTGGGTTCGAGTACAACCCGGAGGCTTCTTTCTTGGGCCCTCCGTGGACATTACCAACGCAATGCTCGATGCAGCAGTTGTTGTGCTTCCATATTTGATGGTGATCAACCTCTTCAATCTGTTTTTGACATTGACGATTTTGACGGTATCGCTGCTGCTGATACAACCTGTTCATGAACCAGTTCACTGGTTAGCGGCATTAAATGCTTTGCCTGCTGGTTTAAATATCGTCGTTACAGCCCTGACGATTGGCTTTCTCGCCGTGATCATTATTGTCAACCTAATCATCTGGGCGGTTATTATAAGCTTTATTTTGGGCGTAATCGCAGCTTTATTGAGTTCCTCACGGTAAAAACTTGAAACGGCGCATCTCTCCTTTGACGAGAATTGTCGTAACAATCGTATTGCTGGGTGGGTGGGGATTATTTCTGATTATGCGTACAGTCGTTCTTGATCGAGTTCGTGAATTCCCCGGTTGGTCTCAATTCCTTGTATTTGATGTGTCTTGGGACGCATCAGAAAGAGGAACGACACAGCCTACCCTTGACTCTTTTGTGCGGCGCAGCACAAGCATCGTAGTCGTACCAAATACTCAATCTCCAACTATGTCGCTTCCGTCCACAAACCCATCGCAGTCCACAATTTCACCTAGGGCTGCGACGATACGACCAACGATTTCTCCTGCCCGACAACCTACCTTGCCTCGTGCAACATATCCTACGCAATGTGCAAATTCGATTGAAACCCGGTTTGCTCCCGGCGATGCTGGATACACCGATCCAGAAAGGAACGTTCGATTGCGTCCGACCCCTGGTGACAACGCTGGAACTAATCTCGCACCAAGTACACGTTTTGTTACCACAGGAAATCCGGTATGTGCCAATCTCTACGGCTATTCTTGGAACAACTATCTGTGGTGGCCCGTTCGCCTGACGAGCGGTTCTGCTGCCGGGCAAACCGGATGGCTTGCGGAGTCGGTTATCAGCAATGGTCAGGTGTCGATACACCTGTTTCCAAGTTAAATGAGGATTAGCGATGCCTGATCCAATTCCTCGTAACAGTAGAGCTGGAGTTCCAGTTGCTCCGCCGCAGCGTCCGATGCACCCTCCCGCACCACCCCCTGCGCCTGCACCTGTCCATCCTGCTCCTGTTTACAACCCTCCTCGTCGCAATGGTGGAGGCGGTTTTGGTCAAGCCCTGATTGCTGTGATCTTCGTAGGGGTGCTTATCTTTGCGTTTGGCGGGTTAAGTGTGTTAGATGGTTTCGTACGTCAAGTCGCTGTGGCTGTTTTCCCGCCATCATCATCTGGTGGTTCGACTGGTGGACAATATCAAGCAACGAGTATTCCTTCAGGTTCGGGACGTTCGACAAATCCACCAACAGCGTTGCCTCCTGTCAGCAGTAGTGCAAATTGCAGCCCTGCTACACGTTTTAGTGTCGGCATGACAGCTGTTGTAGATACAGCCAGCACATCAGGGGCAAGCACACGAATTGCGGCGTGGACGCAGCCTGGTGGGGGTATTCACAATTCAGACGCGGAACCAGGGATGTATTTGAGTATTGTGGGTGGACCGCAATGCGTTTTCAACAGTGAGTATCAACAGTACGTTCGATATTGGCAGGTTGAATTCACTAACCGAAATGGTCGATATGTCGCGGGTGATGCGTGGGTTGCAGAGAGTGTATGGGAGGGCAGCAGCGTGAACTACTTGATCTGCCTTACATCAAATCCTAATTGTTAGGCATAATCTTCTTGTTGTGTTCGTCCAAAATTTGGTTCTATGGAGGATAACATGGGTGATCAAAAGGGCTATTGGGTCGGAGATAAGTTCTATCCGACCAGCAGTAGTACAACGACAGCAATTGAGTTAAAACAAAAAGCTGGCGTTGACACTAGACGGCAACTTATTGCCTTGATGCCTGACGGCACATGGCAGCTTGTTCAAGACAACGAAACGGTCTCTCCATCGGTTCGCTATGATGATGCGCCGTCATTCACATACGGTTGAGTGTGATGTCTGCATTAAAACGGCGTGTTCAAGAAGAAGTATTTCAAGTTTTGGCTCCTGTTTATGGTGACAAACAGGGACGGCTGACATGGGATGAAACTGATGGCACTTGGGTAGCCATCAAACAAGTACCGATTTCTCCAATCTTGACACAACGCGGTCAAGGACTTATTGATGTGCTTGTTCTCATCCCACGAGAGTATCCATACATTCCCCCAAATGGCATTTATTGCGATATGCTGTTGAAACCGATAGGTCATTTCTTCATTGGCTGGAAGGATTTTCACTACCCGGAATTACAACATGAGTTGGCAAATAGAGGTTGGATGTTCTTTTGCTTCCGCATTAATGAAGTTCAAGAAGCCGGTTGGCGACCAACTAACGAGGTAGGTAGAGGTGATAATCTGCTAACTGTCGTTCATCTTGGCTTGGCACTTTTGGAAGAAGTGGGCAAAAGAGGTTTGAAGTGAAGCTACGTTGGAGGTTACCGTTGCTGCAATCTAATTCCCCTCAATCTCAGAAAACAACTGAAGTCGTGTTCAGCGGAGAACAATATGCGCAGTTACATGCACACTTGTTTCAGGAAAACGTCGATGAGCAGGCTGCATATGCGTTTGTATCCCCATCAGCACGAGATGGCAAACTCCGTCTGCTGGTTCATCATATAGTCCTGCTCCAACCCGGTCACTTTGCTTCACAAAGCGGCGCGTTTTTGGAGCTAGAAAGCTCAACTGCTGCAGCAATTGCTCAACATGCTATTGAAAACCAGTGGGGGCTTGTCGAAATTCATTCGCACCCTTTTGCTAATGAACATGTTGGGTTTTCTTCGACAGATACAGGTTACGCGCTACCTCGTTTTCGATGGTTTGCTGAAAAAGCACAAAAAGCTTTTCCGCATGTCATGTTAGTGTTTGGACAAAACAGTGCTGATGGCTTGATTTATGATCCGGACGAAGATGGCATGAGGAAGATTGACAGCCTCACAATTCTAGACAGTCCAATCCGCCACTTTCACATCGCACAACTTGAAACGAAACTTGCTGATAGCGAATATCTGAGTCGCACATCTCGCCAAGTGCAGGTATTTGGCGAATACGGGCAGGCGAAGCTTGCAAATCTAGTAATTGGAATCGTTGGATTAGGTGGTGTTGGAGCGTTTGTTGCTCATCAATTGGCACTGCTAGGCATTCGAGAGTTTGTCTTGGTAGATGCTGACACTGTTGAATCAACAAACTTGAATCGGTTTGTCGGCGCGACGAGTCAGGATGTTACCGACAAAACGCCTAAAGTTCGTGTGCTGGAACGCATGATTAGGCAACTTGACCCTAACGCTAAAATACAACTTTATCAAGAAATGTTCCCAACTGCGGAAACCGTTGATGCGCTTAAGCACACTGATGTAATTTTTGGGTGTACTGATACACATGGCAGCAGACTTTTACTCAACGAATTCTCGCTTCAGTACATGCTTCCCTATATTGACATTGGGGTGGGAATTAATTCAGATTCTAACGGGCGAATTCAAGAAGCGGGTGGGCAGTTTCGTATCCTTTTGCCAGATCGATTTTGTTTGCAGTGTATCCGTGCCTTAGATCCAGATCAGGCAGCTCGTGATTTGCTACCTGTCGAAAGTCGTGCTGTACATCAGTCACGAGGCTATATTCCCGCCGAAGATATTCCTGCCCCCGCAGTAGGCTTTTTGAATGGGGCGCTCGCTTGCCTAGCAGTTGGCGAATTTTTGAACCTGATCACAGGTTTTCAAGAACCTTCAGAAATTGTCTACTACTTTCTGAAGGGGCAAACTATGAAAAAAGTACGCGCAATCAGAGATGGAAATTGTGTTGCTTGCGGCAAAACTGGTCGATTTGCTATGGGAGATCTGGAACCTGTACTTGCCTTACACAATTCATCTTTGCAAATCGAAAAACTCCCGCTGCCTAGCACAAATTTTGGGTAGAGGTAATTGCATTCCATTCCTCGCACAACCGCCGACGCGGCGACTGTACAGCGCGTGACCCCTTCCTATCAAACATCGGCAGGTAGTACGCTGCCCCCATCCCTGCGGGACGTGACCACCGAACTACCTGCCTAAAAAGCCTTCCCTACAACCGCAATCGACAGAACGCCGACCTCACCGGGTCGGCTTTTTTGTTTGACAGGCTCCCTCCCTGCGCTGTTCCGCACAGGTGAGCGGTTGCGCTCAACGCGCTGGACGGATTCCAGTATGTGTGGGAGTTGTCATCATGTCTGACTTGAAGAATTCGTTTGGTATTCGTCCCTATCCCCGTGTTGCCCGCTATGCCACCGGATGGGCAGGAGAGCCTACTTTCGATGAGATTTACGCCGATCTCACGCCCAACACCAATCGCTTGCTGCGCTACTACGGCAATGCGGACATCGACATTCCCGATCTGGTCGCCCATGCTTTCATGCGGCTGTGGATAGACTTGAGTGCCGACACGACCCTATTAACAGGCGTGGACAAAGGCGGCGCGCTGAAGCTGCTCTTGAACCGCACCAATCCCCAGATTTTCCGCAAAGTGTATCGCCACGAGGTTTACCTCGACGACCTTGCCACGCAGAGCGGTGATCCTGATGAATTTGTCATCGACGGATTCGATCACGGTCACAGCAGCGGTTACGCTGAGTATGCGGAAGCGATTGATCTACGGCTCGACATCGAACGTGCCATCGGTGAGACTGCCGAGAAGTACATTGACAGCTTGCCTCACCTCGCCGCACTTTATTACATCACGACCGAGGTTTGTCCGGATGACGCTGCCGCGATTGCTGGCAAGGGCGGCACGAAGAAATGTTGGTGGCTGACGAGCGTCGTCAAGCCAATGCGAAGCGAACTTTGTGAGAAACTTGAGTTGTTCGCACCTACCAAAGAGACGTGGCAAGATCGCTATCGTGCTGGTATTAAAGCACCACTGCTGCGTCTTGTTGATCGCTACGACGCGGAAGGCAATCTGCGGATGGTGGCGACGCTTCAAAGCATGGCGGCTTATGAAAGCTGCAAAAAGCTAATGCAGCGGCTTCAACTCCCCAAGAGTCATGTCCAGTATTTGCGGTTAGTCGCCCACCGCGAACTGAACAAGATTTACCGCTGTGCCGCTTGAGTAGTTCGTCCCGGCTGTGACGTTAAACCAGCCGCGTTCTATTTTTGCTCATTCCCTACCGCTTCATCGCGTTTACGCATTGCATCGACAATACGCTGAGCCTCATCTGCTTTGGTAAGGTACTTGCGCCCGTCCTTGAGGACAAACCCGCTGTGAGCGCCGCGCACATGCCGATAGCCCGGCTCCCCGCCGCGATAGACTTCGACCTGCTGTACGTTCGCCAGCGTAACATTTATGAAGGTTTGACCGCCGCCAGTATTGACCTCGACAAGAATCGAGGGTGTGTCATTTTCTACGGGGGGATTTACATCGTCCGGTACTGCCGCTAACCGTTGTCCGGTCAGTTCACCATGAACGATTTGAAGCAGCGGAAGCCATTCTTTTGCCCGTGCGACCCACCTTCGCTGCTGGATGCGGGGGTGTGCAACCAAATTTTGCATTTCGAGCATGATGCGTTCAAGTGCGGCGACAGTGTTGGGATTAGGTTGATCGGACATGATTTTAGGTCACAGAGTCAAGTTGAAAAGTCATGATGTGCAGTAGTGTACCGTTTTGTTGACGTTCCCTGGACTTGCTGAAGCCGTGCTTGATATAGAAATCGCGTGCATTGCTGGTTTCTAAAATCACTTTGGCACACCCATGTTCGCGGGCAATACCCAGCAAATCCTGCAAGAGCAGTGAGCCAATCATCTGCCGCTGATAAGCTCTGCGAACTGCCATGCCGGTGATACAAAAGATCGTGCCATCCGGGGAGTGGGTGTTTTCAGGATTTTCATCGAGCGTTGGTTCTCGGTCTGACATCCATTTTTCGGAGCAGGCATACCCGACAATGCTGCTATTTTGCTCCGCGATGATAAAGCCATGCGGGAATACCTTGAACCGTGCCGTGAAAATACGCGGGTCCTCTGTAGTTCCGTAGGGGCTGAATGCCTCGTAATCGAGATCGACAATCGAGGGCAAATCATGTTCGGCAACAGGACGGGTGATGACACGGTTTGACACGTTATCTCTCCTGATTTTGCTTCTATAGTTCGCCCCGGAACGCCCGATCCAGGAGCGACGGCAGCAGCGCGTCGAGTTCAGCTACAGCATCGTTATGTAATCTGACCACTCGTTCAAGTTCAGATTTTGCAGCACGCAATTCCAGTTGTACGTCCATCGGCGGAAGTGGGAATTGATAGGACAAGAATGCATTTGGATGCAATCGTCTACGGCGGACATTTGTGCCTGTGCTCAAGGCAGCCATCGCGGGCCACACAAGTGGTGTTTTGAAATATACGTCCAATACTTCTGGGAGAACACGAGATTGATCGATCTCAAAGACTGGAAACTCAGGCGATACAACCAATCCATCACACTCAGGAGGAACAACTCCAAACGCGCCTTCCCATGCCATGAGCTTCGGGTAGATAAAGTTGTTTGTGTGCAAAGTGGCTAGCTGAGTATATTTGAACTCAGAACCACTTTTGACCGAACCCGCAAACACCCCTCTGCCAAACGAATATACGCCTGCGAAGCGGTATGTTTCCTCTTGTTCTACCTGCACGTTCAAGGGACGTTGTTTTACCAACTCAGACATTCGTGTAGGTACAGGTTGCCAATCTGCCTCAAAGAACAAAATTGCTCGAAGAAGCCCGATTGCCTCATCGACTGCGCTGTGACGCAGACCCCGCGCCGCCGTGATCTGCTCGGCAAGCGCGTCAATGTGCGCGACGATGCGCTGCTGTTCGTCCAATGGAGGGAGGGGAATTTCAATTTCAAGAAACTTTTCAGGACGAATGCGATTCTTTCCGCTTGTCCCAAATGATTTCACTTCGCATTGCCGCCAGAAATCAGGCGTTTTAGTGAGGTAAAAGAACCAACGCGGATCGAGTTGAGCTTGATCGGGAACAAAAAGAGGAAACTCACCCGACGCATAACATCCGGCGGTATCTTCCCAAACTACCGAAACACTCCCATTGCGCGCCCAAATTTTATTGACAATGATGTCGCCAAGTTCGACCCGATTCAGCGTCTTGTACTGTGTGTCGCCACCATCTATGGATTCGCGTTCATACGCCCCTTGCCCCCAGAGCCGAACACTGACCTTACCCCGATTTGACGGAGGGTCAGAATGTCAGAGGCAGGCACGCCGCTCGAATTCGGCGGGGCTAAGATAGCCGAGCGCCGAGTGCCGCCGCTGACGGTTGTACCAGATTTCGATGTACTCGAAGATCGCTTGGCGTGCCGCCGCCCGTGAGGGGAAGGGACGGTCAGCACACTCGGTTTTCAGAGTACCCCAGAAGCTCTCCTGCATCGCGTTGTCATAGCAGCGCCCGACATCACTCATGCTCAAGGTCACCTGGTCTTTCTCCAGTAGGCGCTGGTAGTCGTCGCTGGTGTATTGGCTGCCCTGGTCGGAATGGTGCAGGCCAGGCAGGCCGCGCTGCCCGACTGCCAGCTTCCAGGCGTCACAGACGAGTGCTTTGGTCGGGCGCTCACTCATCGACCAGCCAACAATCCGCCGTGAGAAGACATCCTGAATCCCTGCCAGATACAGCCAGCCTTCGTCGGTGGGGATGTAGGTGATGTCGGACAACCACTTTTCATTCGGTTGTTGAGCGGTGAAATCGCCCGCCAGCACGTTGGGCGCATGACGATGCTGCTCATCGCGCTGGGTGGTCACCTTGAAACGCCGCCTGCCTTTGGTCACCAACCCCATCTGTGCCATCAGCCGTGCCACGCGATGCTTGCCGATCGGTTCGCCCTGCGCGTAGTTCGGCATGAACCCGCAGATAGCCATAGGTCTGTCGGCTGCGCTCATGCACGGCCCGGATGCGTGCCGCCAGCGCCTCATTGGCTTGGGCACGCACACTCGGTGTCCGCTTCAGCCAGTCATAGAAGCCGCTCTCCGATACCCGCAGCACCGCACACAGCCGCGCGACTGGATAGTCGTTTCGCTGCTCGGCAATGAACCGGTAGCGGCTCATGACTCCCCCCGTGAGAACACCTGAATGGCTTTTTTTAGGATGTCCCGCTCCTGGCGCACGATCTCCAGCTCGCGCTTCAATCGCCGCAGCTCCGCCTGCTCTGCCCGCTCGGCGCTCGGCTGAAGCTGCTCTTCCTGCACCCGATACCGCTGCTGCCACTTATAGATCAGCCCCGCCGTGATGTCGAGGTCCCGCTCAAGTTGAGCGATGCTGCGGTTGCCTTCCGCAGCCATCGCCAGCACCTCACGCTTGAACTCGTCGCTGTACTTCCTGTATCCCATGACTCGCTCCTTACACTCAGTCTAACGGACATTTTCGGTGTCCGCCAAACTGGGGTAAGGTCACACCAATCTGTCGGTAGGTTTGTCCAACAATGGGAGTTTCGGGACGCTCAACGGGTGAAACGACGCTCGATAACTGAACAGAAGAGAAATGGCTCATCGATACCTATTGCGATTACCGAAGAATACAGCTTCGAGAATGTCTACGCCTAACGCCATCAGGGACAAGATCGCGGCAATTGCTGCGACTGCAAGATTCAAAGCGACTGCAAAATGCGCCACACCATCAAATACCGGCACCAAATTGAGAGGAGATTGGTTTGAAGATGCACTTACCAAACCAAGCGCGCTTAGAAACACGCCTGCGAATGCACCAGCAATACAAAGCGCAAACTTGGATTTGTAGGTTAGGCTGAACATCATGTGTCCTTTGCATGTTTGTCGTTACTGAATTATACACAAGTGTTCTGCTTTTCCTCAGCAGTAAGCAAGCTATGCGCTCAACTTCGCTGCATCGACCTCACGGACGTGCAGCATGTCACGGCGGTTTACGGCGCGCACCTGATGCGCGTGAACGGTGATCACATCCAGCGTGTGACCGTCCGCCGTCATCATCTCCAACTCATAGCCCGCGCCTTCGCGGTGAATATGCACCACCACACCAATATCCCCCGCTTTGAAACCGTATTCGGGGATGTCCTCCAGCAGGACGGCGCGTTCAAATTCAGGAATCATCAGCTTCACTCCTTCACCGGGTACGCGGTCACAAAACGCGGAATGGTGTCCTCGTGATCGATTTGCCACACCGAGCGGACAATCGGATCACGTTCATCCGGGGTCACGAATGCCCCCTCGATAATGTACTTCACACCAAAATCCGTGTCGATGACCTGTGCGACCTCATGTGTTTGCGCGTGCCGCAGCACCGCCGCTTGCAATACTTCCCATTGTGCCACAGAAAAGCCGAATCCCTTGAAGAATTTGTCTTTCCCGCCGGATTTTTCTTCGGAGAGCAGATAAAGCACCTTCGCTTCTGGCACGACCGCTTGATCGGCGTTGGGCAGCTTCATGGGCGCTTCTTCACCATCGCGCGGATGTTCTCCATGATTTCCGCGATCTGCCGCTCTTTGTCGAGGATGCTCTCGATCAGTTCTTCTGGCGAGCGATGCGCCAGATCGGAGGCGCGGTTCGGGTTGCTCACATCCAGATTGACCGATACCACGCCGCCCGCTTGATCGCGCACCAGCAGATCAGCGGCGGGGACTTTCCATGCGCGCTCGTTCTCCGTCCGGTTGTTCCACCACGCGATGCAGTCGGCAAATTCCTCGTACTGGATCGGCTGCGTCTTGGTGAAGTTCTTCTTGCCTTCCGGCAGCGGGATTTCGTAGTACCACACATACCGCGTCGGGTGTGAGCGGTCGAAGAATAACAGGTTGGTCGGGATTTTGGTGTACGGCTCAAACACGCCGTTGGGCAGGCGCACAATCGTGTGCAGATTGAACTCGGTGAGCAGTTCCGCCTTGATGCGTGCCGCTACCCCGTCCGCAAACAGCGTCCCGTTCGGCACGACAACGCCGGCGCGACCGGGCTTTGGCTGCCGCTTCAACCGCCGCATGATCAACTGCAAGAACAACAGCGCGGTTTCGGCGGTCTGCTTGTCCGCCGGGAAGTTGCCGAGGATGCCGCGTTCTTCCTCCCCACCGAACGGCGGATTGGTCAGGATGATGTCCACGCGGTCGCGCTCACCGATCTCGCTGATCTTGTAGCGCAGCGCGTTGCCGTAGTCGATGTTGGGCGACTCCAGCCCATGCAGCAGCAGATTCATCTGCGCCAGCAGGTAGGGCAGCGATTTCGCTTCGCCGCCGTACAGCGTGTCATGCTGAAGCGTTCTACGCCCCTCGACGGTCTGCACCTGCTTCGCCAAATGATCGTAGGCTTCGACCAGAAAGCCCCCCGTCCCACACGCCGGATCGAGGACGGTTTCGCCCAACTGCGGGTTAAGTACCGCAACCATGAAGCGCACCACCGGACGCGGCGTGTAGAATTCGCCGCTGTCGCCCGCCGCGTCACGCATTTCGCGCAGCAACGACTCGTACAGGTGGCTGAGGGTGTGAATCTCGTCGCTGCTGGTGAAGTGGATGCCGTCGAGCTTGTCGATCACGTCACGCAGCAGGTAGCCGCTCGTGAAGCGGTTCTGCACTCCCGCAAACACGCGGGCGAGGACATCGCGCTGAGGACTGCCGCTCAACCGCCGTAGATAGGCGAATAAGCCGGGTCCGCGTGTGCCGCCGGGCAGCACCGCCTCATCGTTGTTGATGAAGGCGAGCAGCTCATCCCCGGTCAGGTCGTGCAGCCCAGCGGTGTAGTTGCGCCAGCGGTACGGCGGCTCGATCACCGGGACGAACGGCTGCCCGGCGATCTGCGCCTCGGTTTCGCGTTCCTCTTCCATGTCGTCGAAGAACTTGAGGAACATGATCCATGTGAGCATCGGCAGCCGATCAAGGTCGCCGTTGAGTCCCTTGTCCTTGCGCATGATGTCGCGGCACGACTTGATGATCGACGAGAGCCGCTGCGCGGTGGTGGGTTGAGAGTTAGTTTTGCTGGACAATCAATACCAATCCTCGTCAGAACCGAACATGTCGTCGGGATTTCCGTACATGTCCTGCATCATACTGTGCCAATCAGATTTTTGTTCGAACAGAACACTTAACCAATCAGACATCGCTTGTAGGCTATCAATCAGCTCATTGAAACTTTCTGACAGCTTTCCCAAATGGAGGTGCTTCCATCCCTGAAGATGCGGCACCATTTGCTTATCAACTGGATACCGAAAGACCATAGAAGTGTCGTCGAGAGCTTCTACCTTTTCTATTGCTTGCACGATACGCTCTACAAACTTCTTATCGTCATCCCCCTGACTTTGACCGAAACTTGCCACAAGTCTTTGAGCCTATGACTT
Organism: Anaerolineae bacterium CFX9; assembly: GCA_030263515.1. Lineage (GTDB taxonomy): Bacteria > Chloroflexota > Anaerolineae > Aggregatilineales > Phototrophicaceae > Flexifilum. The sequence goes on from SZPD01000063.1 coordinate 19,700, forward strand.
TTCCTGAAATCGACTGGCTTGCCCAAAAATCTTCCACAGGAGATGATGAGCTGTTTGAGCCAAAGTTCGACGCTGTGCCTATACATGAAGGCAATTGGATAGACGATGGTGTCGATACCTGCGCGTGTGATTGTGCCTTCATCGATTCCGCGGACGAGTGCATTTGCTGCGTCTCGGTAGCCTATAGCATATAGATGCCACGTATCGGAAGTAAAATTGAGCACAGCCGCTAAATACCATCGCGGATCGTCATGCCCTGATAAATCGTGCATCAACATGATTTCCTCTTCGCGTTTCTAGATCGTAGAAGCATCACGAGCGTTTCCATACGACATGACCCAACGACTTGAATTTGCTGACGCTCAGTGCGCCTCGCTCGTTTCGTGAGCGTGATCCGGGCGCGAGGATAGCCTGTTCGACGGTTTGACGGGACGCTTCATGGATGGTCACGGGTTCAAGATTCCCGTCCAAAATAAC
>SZPD01000489.1 GCA_030263515.1 Anaerolineae bacterium CFX9
CGGCAGCGCCGGGTGATGTGCCCGACCTGCCGCTTTTGCCCATGGACAAGGTGATTTTGGGTGGAGCGATGCTCGCATCGCGTTACGAATCGCCGGTTAGAGGGACATCTGTCTCAGGAAGCGCAGCGACCGCGCCGCCCGCTTGCAGGCGATTGAGCACCTGCACCGCAGAAAGCTGTGCCTGCCGCGCATAGTTGATCGCGTCGGCGAGAATGCGCGCCGATTCCTGCGGGCTGTGGAAGCCGGTGCTGTTCTCTGATGAGACGAAATCCCAGCGCAGCGACGCCGCGCGGTGGAATTGCCAGGCTTCTGCCATCTCTTCATCAGTTGCGCCTGCTTCTCGCGCGGCAACGATCGCATCGATCGCTTCCAGCAGGGCTTCTTCCGTATCGCGCAGCAGATCAGCCGTGGTGGACTGGATGGTGGTGATCCGCGCTTCCAGTTCCGATTCCGGGATATTGTGGCAGGTCTGGCAGGCATTATTCAGGTTGACCAGCGGGCTGCGAATCCAGTGATCGGTGATTTTGATGCCGCCTTCACGGATATAGGGCATGTGGCAGTCAGCGCACGAGACATTGGAGCGGGCGTGCAGGCTGGTCGTCCACATCTCGAACTCCGGATGCTGAATCTTGATCATCGGCGCGCCGGTTTCCGCATGCACCCAGTCCCGGAAGCCATAGGAGTCATAGTGCGCTTCGATATCGTCGATGGTAAATCCCTGGCTCCACGGGAAGGTCAGTATCCGATCTTCACCCAGGAAGTAATATTCCACATGACATTGGGCGCAGACATAGGTGCGCATTTCCTGCCGGGTCGCCTGTGTGATATCGATGCCGCGCAGCGCCAGCCCTTCCACCAGCGCGGGGCGCGTGATGCGCAGTGCCATCGTCTGTGGATCATGGCAGTCGGCACAGGACGAGCCGAAGTGCAGTTGATCCGCAAGATCGTTGTAGGGGGTGCGGTTGAAGGTCTCCCAGCCCATATCAGCGATCAGCAGAGGCGCTTCTGCCGCGTGGCAGTTGATGCATGCGCCCGGCTGGTTGACTACCTGCACACGCTCGGTCTCGCGCTGGTCGATCTGCGCGTAGTAGTGACCGCGCTCCTCGTTATGGTCAATGCTGAAAGCATATCCCGCCCACAGCCGCACCATTGCCGGGTAGCGTTCGAGCTTGCTGTAGGGGGTGGAGCCGCCATACGGCGTTTCCCCATAGTCGAGGCGGGTCATCATAAAACGGTCGTAGTGCACAGGAAAGTTGCGCCCCCAGACTTCAGGGTCGATCTCGTTGTCGCCAATTTCGACCAGCATCAGCGGGTACTGCTGAGCTTCGCGCTGGCGTTCGGTGATGTTGATCAGCAGCGCCGCGATGCCGGCAGTCAGCACCACCGCCCCGATAAAAACCACTCCATATAAAAGTGCTGCGCGGGTAAAAAATCGTTTCATGGCTCAGTCACTTTCGGTCTGCTTTAATAAGTATCTGAAACACCGCCTCGCTGCCTCATCAGAATTTGCCTCAGTCGCGGGTTCGATGCCCAACATCACTGTGGCAGGCGATGCAGTTGGTCGGTTCAGTGACGTGCGGCCCGTCGATCTGGCTGACAAGAGTCTGGTGGCAGCCCACACAACTCTGCTGCACCACGTGCGCATTGAAACCGGTGATCGTGATCGGCTCGTGGAAGTTCCCCAGCGTGAATGCAACGCTGTGGTTAAAACCGTTGATACCCTTGACGATCCATTTGTCGGGAAATTCGTGCGGCGTGTGACAGTCGTTACAGGTGGCCACGCGGGCATGGCTGGAATGCCGCCATGCATCGAACTGATCACGCATGACGTGGCAGTTCATGCACGCCTGCGGGTCATCGGAAAAGTAGGAGTCGCCTCTGGCGTAGCTGAAGGTGAACAGCCCCAGCCCGAAAGCCGCGCCAAACAGGCTGACCACGAGCAGCCAGGGCAGATGAACCCTGAGGTTGAAACGTCGTACAGCGCCGCTCATCGTCCCTTCCCCCTTTGTGCAGGTTTGTGGATTCCGTCGTGCGCCACAACTTCAATATGAGCGGGAATCTAGCATGAGTCGGGGGAAAACGCAAAATAAACCGGGCAAGGCGGGATCGCCTCTGAGCATCATTGGTATTCTATATCTGTCAGTAAGCAGGTCAGGGTTGAAACGGTCTGAAGGGTATAATGCCATATATCAGCGTC
>SZPD01000064.1 GCA_030263515.1 Anaerolineae bacterium CFX9
CCATAGTACCGCATTTCACAGTCGATTACCGTTAAAATTGGTTACAATCGGATCTCAGATTGGCGGTGTTTCACTCGGAAAGGCATATAATAGATGAAACAGGAGATGCGAGTTCAGCCTATGGCAAGGGAAGAGCAGCGATTAATCTCAATCGTTAACCAATATCTTGGCATCAACGCCCATCTGCACAGCCATTTCCTGCGTTCGGAAACCGAAGGCTGGGAGGAGTTTCACAGCAGCCACATCACTGACCTGACGCGGGCGATGAATGCACACCTCCCCGCAATGGGGTACATCGCGCGGCAGGAACGCTCGCTGCAAATCCGCCACTTTGACGAATCGGTTTCCCCGATCTCGGATGTCCTAATTAGCGACCTGCCCCGTGTCGGCGAGCGCGCTGCTGCCCGTACTTTCACCACGCCCCAGGCTCAAACCGCCTTCAACGTGCCTGCCTCGACGCTATTGGAGCGCGAGCCAGCGGATGTGAAACGCCCGACAGCCATCAAGATTTATGAACTGCAAGCGGAACCGGGTGGCAGTCAGCGCGAAAAGCCCGTCGCCTGGATTGAACTGCTGTCCCCATCCAATAAATCTGGTTCAGGCTATGTCAGTTACATCGCCAAGCGCGAGGCACTGCTCGCAAATTGGCTGGTGTTTGTCGAGCTGGATTATCTGCATGGCGTTTCAACCACCTTGGAAACCATCCCTGATTATCGCCCGCCGGGGCGTGACCAGAAGCCCCGTGATGAGGCGCATCCTTACCACCTCTGGCTGATTGATCCCCGCCAGCCGCCCGATGAACCGGAAAGCGCGGCGATTGCGGCGTTCGACGTAGATCAGCCTATTCCCGCCCTCAGCATCCCATTGAACCGAGGCGAATACTTCACGTTTGATTTCAACGCGGTCTATCACCAGACCTTCCGGGCGCAGCCCGCCTTTGGCATGACGGTGAATTATGCCGCTGCGCCCGAAGGAGTAGAGCGGGATTACAACCTGCGCGATCAGGTGGCGATTGCCGCGCGGATGCTAACGGTGCAAAAGCTGCATCGCGAGGGTGCCAACCTGGCAGAAGGACCGTACCCAGTGGACTCCCACCTGCTCGATACACTGCATCGTCGCCCGGAAGTGGTCAGGCAGGTGCTGACCTCCGATGATCTTACGCCCACAAACTCGCTTGATCTTGATCTGGAATAGGCGCTAGAAGCGATCTTTTTCCGTCGGGAAATAGGTGCTTCTGAAGTTGAAATGCTCGGGTTGGGGACTGTGACGGATACCCTCGTACAGCGCGCCCGTAATCCGGTTCAAGCCTTTGTGCAGCTTCTCCCGAATGTACCCATCGTCCTCATGGGTCAGGAGCAGAATCGCGGCGTGAGTCAGGTACTCCACAGCGGCGAGCAGTTCGTATGCCATCCGTCCACGCCACGAGTGAACGCCGTTCGCGTGTGCAGTAGCAGTCTTGAGATCGTCCAGCCCGCTGTATGCCCGCAGCATGGCTTTTGCCGTCGCCTCGAAATCGTCAATCCGCACATCATCCGGCGCGAACAGGCGCAGAAAATCGCGGATGGCATCGACGGTATGAAACGAGATATAGTGCTGCCCGCAGCGGACAGCCAGCATGTGCCACGCACCCATGTGCAGTGAGTGACCACACAGCTCGAATGCAGCATTCTGGACAGCGACCAATAGATCGACCGCCCGTTCCTCATCCCGGTCTGCGTTCAGGTTTGAGGCAACGAATTCGGCAATCGCCGTGTAGCGAGCATTCTCAAAGCGGTCATGATATCGCTGCATCGCAGTGGCATTCGGGTCTTGAGTCATGAGATTGTCCCTTCAAATGGTTAAAAGATTTGACTGAAACGGATGGTATGCACGGATCGGCGAATGCGTTTTGATGGATTTGGTCACGTGAGCTCGTGATGTGCCAGCAGAGCGTACTACTGAGGAAAAGGACGAACTACCAATCGAGACTGGCAATCCGTTACTGAAGCGGCTCGAACCAGATGCCGCTGAAATGTGCGATTTCACTGTTGTCGAGGAACCTGACGAACATCGTATGGATACCAATGCTGTAGCGGTAATCGGCGCTGTCACACAGGGGATAGGCGACGACGATGCACTTACGGCACGAATTGACAGTGGACAGCCCAATGATGCGACCGATTGCGCCCGGCGGCGGCAGTTTAGAGTGGTGGAAGTTCTGACGCTTGCATTGAAGCATAACTACAGCCCTTCCTCGTCCGGGTCGCAGGACAGTACGCTGTTGCCATAGCCATTGATGAGCTGAACGGCTGTCCCTAACGCATTGGCCGCGCACTTCATCGCTTCCAGCGCCTCCGGCAGCGTATGAAGCCGACCAAACTCGTCCAGAATTTCGTCATCCATATCACGCAGGTGATAAGGCGGGATGGTGGCACAATCTTCACTCTCGGCGCGAACTTCAGCCGGGATTTCGAGGACGATAGCGGAGGTTGCGGACGCAAAAGCGATGAGATGTTCACCTGCTTCCCGCGTGATGCCAAGCAGTCCAGCCCGATGTTCAATCCACGCAATCACGTACTCGCTCCCCGCTGACAACACGGATCGGTCAAAAGCGGTCACGTCCTGTAACAGACGAATTCGACCACCCGGATAGAAATGCTGCGCCTCATCGTTCACCTGAGCAATCAGTGGGTCACTCTCTTTGATTGGGCGAAGCTGTGTCACAAAGCCTTCAAAATCATCGGACAGCGTGACGGTGACTTCAGCGAAGCTGTCCAGATCGAGTTCATAGGCCTGACGGATGGCGTCTTCCAACGCCTCATCTGTCTGAGCAATTTCCGCGTCGATGTCGATGGGTGCTGTGAAATCTTCGACATGGCGAGCCTGTAAATCAGCGAGTTTATACATCAGAATGAGACACCAGTTGTGAACGCCGAAGCGGTCATAGGCGACGACGCGGACGCTGCTGCCAAGCTCTCCCGCCAGTTGGTTCACGGCACGGATGTAAATGTCGCGGTAGACTTCCACACCATCCGGCACGGCATCGCCGTCGGAGAAGCCCCACTTGCTTTGCATGTCTTCCCAGAATCGCATGATGAGCATCCTTTCTGTGTATTCGGTTGCACCTGAAAAATCGGAAAACTTAAGCCTGAAGGTAAGGCAGGAGTTCGTCGCCGGAAATTGGAAGGCTGCGGACGGCTAATCCGTCCACGCTGACGTAGCTGACGAAGGTCGTTACGGGCTGGCGGTGCAGCAGTTTGTAGATACAGCCCGCCACGACACAGGCGACGAGATCATTGATGAGCAAATGCTGCTCGCCGCGTGCAACCAGGTCGGCACAAGAAAGGGTCGGTTGTGTCACGGGCTGGGGTTCCGGTTCGAGAAGTTGGGGAAACAGCAGCGCCGGGCTGGGCAGATAGCGATACTTGCCCTGATCGCCGTTGATGTGGCGCAACAGGGTTTCACGATCTGTTGAATTACCGATGCACACCTGCCCGCTGTCGAAGTGGTTGCCCGCATCCAGCCAGATGCCTTCGACTTTCGCCAGTTCGCGGCGGGCAAGATGATTGTCCACGCACCCGACCACTAGACTGCCATGCCGCTCAATATGCCGCCGGGCATCCAACGGTTGATCGATGGCTTCGATCTCAAGTCCGAGCGCCTGATTGAAGCGACGCGCTAGGACGCGGCTCTTGTTCTGCCCGATGTCGCCTGCCGCGAACATCTGCCGTCCGACGTTCTTTTCCTCCACCACATCGGGATCGACGAAGACAACTTTGGGGATGTGCAGGCGCGCGCGGCGCATGTCGTATAGAGTTCGCGCCAGACTGCGTGCCACTTGTGACCCGGTTCCGCCTAAGCCGACGACGGTCACGGTTTGCAAATGTACGAAGGGATCGAAAACGTTCATGTGCGTTCATCTCCTAACGCTTGAGCCAGTGTCTTCCTGACCGGAATCAAATCGGACTTCGGATACACCCGTGCTTTGCGCTGTTCCAGTTGGATCAGTTTCTGTCGGATGTCCTGCGGGTGTGATTTCGACTTGCCATTGCAGCCGTGATCGCCAAAGCGACTGCCGAGGAAGATCGCCCAATCATCCACCAGTGAACTGCCCTTTAACGCCGTTTCAGGCACGGTGGGTACGCTGCCCCAGCAAATGCTGCCGCTGGTGAACACATTCGGCAGCGGCAAATGAAACAGCGGGATGTCGAGCTTGTCGGGGCGCTGCTTCACCGCATAGACCTGATACTGCGGCGTTTTGTCTTCCGCCGTCACCCGGATCATCAGCATTCCCGGCAGCGGCACACGCAGCGGCGCGTCCGAGCCTTCAAAATACAATCCGGTTTTACCCGGCGGACGATACTCGACGATGGTTTTCTTCACGCCCTCATAGCGTACCAGCAGGGTATTCCCGGTCATCAATCCTGTGTCGAACCCGACTTTGGCTGAGAGCGCCAGCGCGATTTGCGCTGGATCCACCGGGTATTCAGCTACCCGGTCACCGTCCCACTTTTCGAGCATCACGCCATAGCTGTAAAATCTAAGCACAAGCGAGGGTTGTTCGGTCAATACCCGATCCAACGCTCGGCCAGACACATCGAACGCGAGGGTTGTCATGTCGTTTCTCCTTCGGTCGTTTGCCGATAGCCTTGTAGATACGCCGCACGTTATCATGCAGCGCCGTTAAAACATCTGGATGTGTTTGCAGAAATTTCAGCCCACTGAGGGCATGACCGATGATTTCATCCGCCTCGTGGATGATGGCAGCGGCGAAATCAATGTTCTCACGCTCCCAGGACAGCGGTTGGAATTCGCACAGCGTTTCATAATCGAAGTCGATGGTGGAGTTGCCGGAACACGAGAACAACCACTGCACCAACCACGACAGGTTGCGATAGCCTTCATCCGGGTGATCTTCTAAGCTGGCGGCGATAGACTGTCCGGCAATATGAGCGCAATTCGGCACGTCAACCTGGTAGGGATGCGCGGTTGGGTCAATGCCAAATGCCTGCACAACGGGAACAACATCCGCATGGCTCTGGTAGAACTCCGGGTCTTCGAGGGTCACGCCGTAAGCGGGCATGGGGATACCATAGGGCATGAACTCAAGGTTCTCCAGGGGAATACCTAACTTCTCAATTTCGCCGCACACCAGACGTTCAATCTCGTCCCACGAACTGCCGGAACGCAGCCGTTCAATCACCTGCACGTAGATGTCCGGGAAGGAGTCGCGCACGACACGCAGCGCCAGGCTGAGCGTATCGCCGTCCTCCCCATAATCGTCTTCATCGGCAAACTCGTCCCAGAACGGATCCAACCATGCCACAGCATTCGCCAGGCACAGGAGCGGATCGGCATTCATACCCAGGACAAGCAGGTGTTGAGCCTGAAGCAAATTGGTCATAAGCCGTACTCCATCAGTTGTAGGGATGTCAGCGGCACAGAAGCAAGCTGGCTGATTTGTGAGGCGGCATACGCGCAGCGGCGGGTGTAGCCCACCAGTTCCGTGACCGCCTCGACCATCTGACTGCGAGGAATGCCGATTGGGAACCAGCCGCCCTGGGGTTGGGCGCTGCCCTGCTTGAGCAGTTCCATCCCCAGGAGCTTGACCGGTTCAACCTGTGCCAGGCACTCCCGCAGGCTCGTCAACGTCAAGCCTGCGTTGAACATGAGCGTTTGCCTTTACCCTTTACGTCCAGGCTGTGGGAGAAACTCGATCAGCGGCGTGCCATCTTCGAGCTGGCTCTCGCGGATGGTCGCGTTGGCAACTTCCGGGTAGCTGGACTTGAGCAGCGAACGAACCTCTTCGTTCGACAGCCCCGACATACTGGCATCCTCCACAATGCGAACCGTGCCGGTCTTGAAGACACGGGATTTCTGAGTTGTCTGTTCGGACATGATTGGGTTTCCTTTCATGAAATACACGGACTGAAATCGAATGCAGGATGGGCTATTCGGACTCGTCGTCCGGGTGAAAACCGTCGAGCGATACGGGCATGGTGACGGACGCGCCTTCAAGGATGTCCTGGTCGTCTTCCTCTGGTGCGCTCGCCACACCAACACCGGTTGCACCCTGCGACAGACCGCCCTCGCCAAGCTGGACAAAATCGGTCACGCTAAACAGCCCCATCTCGGCGTTGGTGAGATGCTTCATTTTCCGCATCGTCGCGTACACATCGTCAATGCGGATCGGTGAAGCGCCGTCCCACAACCCGCCGTCAATCAGTTTCGCTGCGATCAGCACCGCCTGCTTGTAGGCGGCGGCATCAGTCTCACCACCGACGATCTTCAGGTGGCTGATCTTGACCGTCTTTGTTCCTTTCTTGAGCGGAATGTCGATGGTCGGTTCTTCTTCGACAGCCGGCGTGGATGCGGCTTTCTTAGTCGTGGGCTTCGGTTTCGCTTCTGCTTTGGGCGGGGCTTTCGGCGTTTCGGGAATGATGGGTGGATGGTCTTCCAGCAGACCGAGTTCGATGGTGGCTTCGCGGATGGCGGTGATGAGATCCGCCAGCTGCCCGTTGTAGTGAAACTGCCGCACATGCGCGAGATCGCCGCGCTGAATGAGCAGTGTGGCCGTTGCTCGTTCCGGTGCGATGCCGCCGCCTTCGGGGGTTGGCAGCGTCAGCGTGAAAACAGTGTTGGGGGTTTCTTTCGGTTGGGTCATGTGACTTTCCTTTCAGATGCAAAAAGCCCACCGTAAACAGCGGGCTGGATACCTAGAGAAGTACAGATGTCCTTGAGCAGAATGCGTCCGTGTCTGCCGAAACACACGCCAATGCCATGAGTCGGGTCAAAGTTGAAGTGTTTACCCGGCGCATCATGCGCGTGACCGCAGGGACAAAGCGCCGCGATGTAACCGTTCTCCTTGCGATAGCCGCCGTAGTTCCGGCACAGCCCATCTACAACCGCTTCAATGAGTGCTGGATTGAGTGGGCGAACCGGCTGCACGGTATGTACGGTTTGCGTGGTGATGCACGGTTTTTCGGGCTTCCGCAACGGCCAATCACGCATTGGCAGCAGCGCCTCAAAGTCAGCAAGGGTGTAGTGATGGTCAGCGAAATCAATCACATGGCATAATCCTCCTCGATGAGGTTTCGTGTTGCGGGTCTGAGGTAAACGCAGGCTCTGTGCTACGGAGAGCGCATCGCTGGAATAGTACGCCGTCAACGCTTGCAGCATACGCTTTGCGCGGTCAAGCTCAACTGTTGGCTTATCCAGCCACCAGTAGGCATGAAAGCCACCGCCACCGCTGTCCACGATGCACGACGGCGGCAGCATGAAGTCTCTCAGCTTCGCCAGCGCCTGCGGGGTATGGTCGTCCAGGTCAACAAACAGCGCGGGCAGCGCGAGGATGTCAGCCTTGCCACCCCGCCGCCAGCGTTCCAATCCCTGCCGCCGCAGCCCGACGGCGAAGTACGCACCCCAGCCAAGCTCGTTTGCTGCCTGCAACCGCTGGAGTACTTTGTCGAGTTGGTCAGGTTCGTGAAGCGGGATGTGCCTTGATGGTGTCGGCTCGCTGCCAACGGGGTGAATCGCGGTGAGCGTCAGACAGGCAGTTGTCCGGTAAGCCTCACAGCGTGCGAAAAGCGCGGCCAGGAAGTCGCGGGTTTCTGGTAAAACCTCAGAAGAGTGCCAGTTGAACGGCGCTGCTTTCGGCTTGTGGCGGGCGGGGACGAAACGAGGCAGGAGGCGGCGCGACCTCGCGCACGGCATCGGGCAGCCTGAGCAGATCGTGCTTGGGTCGTTTGGCGAGCAGCGGTTTGACCGGCTCGTTGACCGTCAATTTCGATGCCATTAGCGCCCGTTGAACGAGTTGGGCAGCGACCTCCTCCTCGCAGCCCGCGAACACCATCCGTTCACGCTTGAGCCACGCGCTGATCCAGTTGGTCAAGGGCGGCTGATGTTCTGGCAGCCAGTCTTCGTGGCCTACTCCAAAGATTTGCGATACGTCGTCGTCTGCATGGATACCGTGCGTCAGCACCTCGAAGAGTTGTGCCTGAAGTTTGACAAACCGCGCCTCGTCAGCGACCAGGTGAACCGTCTCCAGATAGGCGGCGACAGCTTCAGTCCATCCTCGTTCAATGCCATGAGCGCTGCCATTCGTCTTTTCAGGTTTGGGCAGGATGAAGGGCGTGCACGGTCGCTCCTCGGTGATGAGCGTTCCACCAAGCGCCAGCGCGGTTTCGATGAGCGCATCCGGCTCGAACATCCCGGCTTCTGCGGGAATACGCTCGGCTGCCACTTCGACGTTCCAGTATCCGGCATCTTCAGTATCCAGTTCGCCGTCAGCGCGATCCGTTTTGAACAACGCTGCTGGATTGAGAAGCTGCTCCTCGCGGGCGAGCGCGTCCAGCAGCGCCTCCTCAAACCCCGACTCGCCTTCGGTGAGGGCGTCCAGCCCGGTTAAACCTACATCTCCCGTCAGAAGCTTGGCGGCGCGCTGCTTGCGGCTCATGAGCTGCACGGCGGTGTGTTCCATCGTTGCCTCGTAGAACAGGTACACGACCTTGCAGTGTTCGTGCGTCTGATTCAATCGGTAGGAGCGGGCTGCTGCCTGCATCATGGTCGAGAGGTTGAACGTGATTTCGTAGAACACCAGCGTTGGGAAGTGGATCAAATCCAGTCCCGTCTGCACCAGGATGGGATTGGTGATGAGGACATTCGTGCCTGCCGCGATTTCCTTCTCGATGACGGCTTCTCGTCGTTCCGCCTGCACCGTGTTCTTGAGGATGAAGGGTTTCGCCGCCGGGACGTGCTGGCGAATCAGCGTCTCGATGCGCGGCTGAATGTCGCGGGTGTCGGTCTGGCGGATGTAGAGGACACACGGACGGTTCTGCGCCAGCTCCGCGCGCACCAGGTCGATGAGCGCCTGTTCTTTAGCGTATACCCGGTCTTCGCCGTAAGACGGCAGCTGAGCCACGGTATGCGGCTGCTTCTCGCCGGTGATCGGGTGCTTGAGGTTGTGGATGACCTCGCAAGGACGAAAAGGCGAATTGACCCAACCCATCGCCCATTGCAGGTATGCGCCGCGAAAACTCACGTCGCCCTCCCACTTGCGCTGGATCAGATAGTCCTTGAGCTGCTGGCGGGTGCGGTCATACTGTTCGTAGGTGTCGCCATCCATTTCTACCGGCAGCGCGATTTCCTCGTACTGCGGCAGCCACTTGCCGAGATCGCCGAGCGAAAAATAGATGGTGTGGTCGAGCATTTCCGCGACCAGCAGCGGCGAAATGCCCGGCGCTTCCTCGTAAGGACGCTGGTACGTGGATGTCCCGGTGAATGCCCCGGTTTCGCTGTCGTATGACGGACGCTCCTCGATGACCTGCTCGCGCACGCCCATCGCGCTCACCCACTGCGACTCGGCGCGCCCGCGCTGCTTGCCCGTGTCGTCAAGGACAGCCTGATAACCCCGTTCGCCGCGTACCTTGCGGCTCAGACGCAGCGCACCGCCCCAATTGTAACGCTGGCGCACACGGGGATTGAGGTGGTATTGCAGGTTGAACAGCGACGATGCTTTGCCGTTGAACGGTGTCCCGGTCATCGCCAGCACCTTGTGCGCCAGCCCGGCGAAGCGCCCAAACGACTCGCCGTTGCCGGTGTCGCCGTGTGCCGCCTCATGCGCCTCATCCCAGATCAGCAGGAACAGCCGGTCAGGGTAGACCCGCTTGAAGTATTCATCCAGGCGATAGCGTGCATTCTTCGTCGGGTATTTCTCCCCCGGTTTGGACTGTGAACCGCGATCCCGCGCTTCCCGCCACAGTGGACTCAGGCACACCGCGCACTGGCGCTTGCCGCTTTTGAGCCAGCTTTCCGATGCAGGCGCAGTCGTGCCCTTCTTTTCCTGCATCACCGTGCAGCCGCAGTGCGGACACTTCGGCACGCGCTGTTTGACGATGCGCTGGTGGGGTTCGTACCCTTCAGGGGTTGGCTGACCATGCCGCCAGAGCGCCACTGGTTCATTGCGCCAGACAACAGCAGGCTCCCAGGCGCAGCCCAGCTTGGTCATGTCGCGCTTGATCAGCCCGATTTTGGGGATGTTCCCGCCGATGGTTTCCGCCCGCTGCAAAAAAGCTTTCACATCTTCATGGCGGTCCAAACGCTCAGCGATGATGTTGGGGTTGATGCTGTAGAGTTCTCGCTTCCATTTCTCAATCAGGTGCGGCGGGGCGACAATCAGACAGATCTGATCCGGTCGTATCTGCCCCTGAAGCGCCTTGACCACGCCGGAGGCAATCGCAATCGCCGTCGAGCCGCCCATCAGGGTTTTGCCCGTGCCCATACTGCCCACCAGCAGGATGCTGTCTCGATCCTGAAAACCGCGTGTCACCGCCGCGACGACATGTTTCTGCGCGGCATACATCGGATACTTGCCCTTCAGCCGGATGCGCTCTAGCCAACCGCCGATGCCATTCATGTCGAAGCGATACATCGGCTTGAACTTGTGGTTGAGGTAATCCGCGAGGGCTTTTTTGTTGGCGGTGATAAACCCTAACAGCGCCTCATCACCATCCATCTCGACCACTGTGCCATCCCCCGCCAGCAGCGTCAGTGTGGTCGTGGGCTTCAGGCGAACGGTCGTCTTCTTCACCTGTCGTTCCGGGTCGGTTGGATCTGCCTCCACTTCCACCCGCGCAATCTGCTCGACGTGCTGGGTCTTGCCGCGAATGGCGACCTGTCCATAATCCTCGGTTTCGATCACCGCGCCGTTGGCAACCCCGGCGGCCAGCACCAGCGCCATGTGACCCGGACGTGGCGCGACGACGGGTTCGATCTGCGGCGGTGGCTGTGGGATGTGCAGCAGCGCCTGAAAGCCCTGCGTTCTCCACGCGCCCTGTTCCTCGATCAGGCGCAAGCCCTGCTGCTCGTCAATCGTGTCCGGCGCGAACACGAAGCGGTTAATGGGACGCGGCGCGGGCAGTTTGTAGACCGCTTCGGGCTGCACCTTCAGAAGACGCGGTTGTGCCTTCTGTGCCATGATCTGGTCATACAGTTCTTCGGGATTTGGCGACACTCCTTTGACCGCAGCGACGATGATCTGCTGATATTCATTCAGATGTTTGCCTGACAGCGCCCACACATCCACGCAACTGGCGTTACGGGCGAGGAATTCAGCGGCGGACTCGGTGAGATGCTGCTGGTACACCACCCACATGACCAGCCCGCCGTCTGCCGCCCACTTCCAACTGTGGCGCAGGTAGCGCAGTTCGATGCGCTTGTTGCCGGGTGTACCCGCACCGTCATGGTCATAGGGTGGATTGCACCACAGGAGTCCAAAGGCGTTGTTGCTGGCGATCAGCCGTTCCGCATCGCAGCGCACTGCCTGTTTGGGGCCAAAGCGCTCGATGCACTTCGCCGCCCGCTCACCGTCGAGTTCATTGGCGTAGGGAGTAACATTCCAGGCTTTGGCAGCCGCTTCCAGAAATTCGCCCTCGCCGGCAAAAGGATCGAGTATACGGGTGGCCGGGTTGGCGGGCGTGACCAGTGACAGGATTGCGGGGTGATGACGAGGTTCGATGGGGTAGAAGCCCATGACCTCGCGGTTTTCCATCCTGGACATGGCAGATTTTCTCCTTATGAACCTGTTTGAAATAAGCGCTGCCGGATGAGGTCGGACAGCGGAGAGGCGGTAGCAATCTCATCTTCGGTCAGCACGATGACATCATCGAAGTAGAGGAACAGCGTGTCGATGCGGAGGCTATCCGCGTCATTGTCCTGGCGATGGGCAAAGCTGCCGTTGACTTCGAGCGCGATGAGGTGCTGCCCGGTCTGGATTGCGAAATCGACGTAGTATGGGTTGTGTCCCGCGCGCTCGATGGCATATTCCCGTTCCCAGGCGATACCGGGAATCTCGCACAACGCAGCCTCCACCTGTGCTTCCAGGGTGGTGGGGTGCTGCTTCCGCTTGTTAGCAGCAGCGCGAATAGCAAAGTCGCGTCCTCGCTTCGCAGCGGTTGCCTGAAAGCCAAGACTGGCGATCTGCTGACAGTGGCAGTGCTGGCAGTGTTTGGTTTTGGCGGCGTCCGAGGGTTGGAGATAGCGAACTCGTCCACAGGCTGGGCAGATGTGTTGTACGCGCTTGCGCGAACTCATGGGCTTATCCTTTCGGGAATCGAAAACAGCCGCCTACCTCGTGCGAGGCAGACGGCTGGCGAACAGGGCGATTAAACAGTTTTCACGAGTTTACGGGAAGGGCGATGATGTTTTGTTCCAGTCCACCGGTCAGCAGGCGTGTCCAGGCGTCCACGTCAAGGTCAACCGCCAGGACATCCAACCCACCTGCACTGCGCGTCTTTCGCACCAGCATGGCGCTCTGCCCGGCGTGATACAGATAATCCGCCCAGACATCGAACACCGGCACTTTGACCAGTTCGGTGACGTGCTGCTTGAGCTGCATCGTCGCCTGGTCATCCGACACCCGCGGGATGAAGGTGGTCGCTTTGCCGCCGTAATTCGGCTGCATCACCTGCTCATGCAGCAGGATCAGGCTCGTAAACTTCGCTTCGGGGATATTCTGGAGAAACGCGGTGTACATTCCCGTGTTCCCTTCCCCAGCGGTCAGTTCGACAGCGGGAGCATCCCAGGGGACGCAGTTCACAATCTCGCCTTTGGCAAGGCGGGCGCGGATCGCTTCAACCGCCATTCTGGGGCCGCCGAGATTGAGGTAGATGGCAACGCCTTCATGAATCGAATATCCATAACACCACACATTCCCGCTGATGCTGCCGGTTAGTTCGCCAACGGGCTGATGTGGGATGGGGATCAGCGATTTCTTGCCGTTGGATGATTGAACGGGCGCTGTGCGCGTCATTGGCGCGGCTTTGACCTGCTGAATCGCGGTTTGCACAGCGTCGGGTTCAGCTCCGTCAGATGGCTGTGACTGCGGTTTCAGCACGCGGATGCTGGCTGCGACATTGGTGCGTTCACTTGTGTCAGCAGGCGGCGGTTCAGTGTTGTTGGAATAAGTCGCTTCTGCCACTGTCGGAAGCGCTTCGGGGTGCTGACCCATTTCGATCAGAGATCGCTTGATGTCCGCATCGGTGGGTGGCAGTTCCACGCCCGGCGGCACGACCGCGCCGCGCGTTATGCAGATGCCGGGAATGGGTTCGAGATCGGTCAGTTCCCGCTCGAAATACCAACCTTCACCGATGCAGTCAAACTGGACATCGTAACTCCAGCCGTGTCTGGCATTGCGGTTGTACAGGCGTGTAATGATGCCGCGTGTGCCAGTGGGGATCGGTTTACCGTCGGGGGTTTCGAGGTCGTGGCGGGCGTAGACGACCGCATTGAGCGCATACAATCGGGGCGGTTCAACGCTGATTACCGCTTCTGGCTTTACGGTCACGCCGAGGATGTTCGCCGCTTCTTCCAACGTGCAGGGATCATCTTCGGAACCTGCTTCACTGTCAGGCGGTTCGGCGCTGTCGGCAATACGATGTTCCTGGACAAGTTGTTCAATCGCCGACGGCAGCGCCCACCCGATATAGTACCAGCAGCGGCGCTTCTTGCTCCAGCGGCAGCCCCAGCGTTTGAGCAGTTCGCGGTGCGGATAGGTATCGCCCATGATCCAGAACCACGCTTTTTCATGGGGGTCGCGCTGGCTCTTTTCGACGATAATGCCTTCCACTGCCGCATCTTTCTCGCCGCTGGCAGCATCCACCAGCCGCAGACTGCTCGGATTGAAATCGGGGCCGGAGCGCGGGGGCGGTTCAGTGTATTCCGGTTGACGGCTGGTGGGCAGTTCGCACCACTTGCCATCCCGCCATAGAAAGACAGCGGCGCGATGAAACCGGCGGGTGATGGTTTCTGCCTTTCTGAGGAGATCACTGCTCACCTTGAGCAAGATGTAACCGTGCCGAACGACCACATCACCATCCACCTGGATGTAATGATAGGAGGCGTGTTTCGACGATACATCGCGCGCTTTATCGCCGTAGAGCGCCAGCAGCACCGCGCTGGCAGCGCTGCTGTAGCCCATTTTGTACGCCGAGATCATCTTTTGCGTCTGAGGGTGCTTGACGCGCTGCGCCCCATAGGTGGCAACGGCAAGGATGTTATCCACGACGCGCTCCTTTCTCGAAGGTCATCAGGTGCGCTTCTTTGCCCCGGCTGACCATGTAATCGTGTCCCTGTTTCGTCCCGCGGCTGTCGCTGTTCCAGATGAAGATGCCCATCGTGGCGTTGTCCACCATCCAGCGATCCCGCACGGTGTACTTATCGAGCAGATCGCCGCCCATCGCGCGATAGGTGTCGCGCTCAACTTTGACATAGCCGCCGTGTGAGCAACCACCGTTGCGTGGACGGTTGGTCACGCCGACCACCAACACCTTCGCCTTTAGCCGACGGCATTCCTGCACGACTGCCATATCCACGCCTTTCGGATTGTCGCCTACAACGATGGTGTAGCCTTTCGCGTAGGCGCGACGAACCACCTTCCGGGCGTAGTCGAGCATCTCCCGTGTGGCGTAGCGGCTGCCCGCGATCATGATCTGTGTCGTCTGAACGGGTTCGGGACGATGAGCGGGCTGTGGAGCGGTAGTCTGAGCGATACGCGCTGCCTGCGCCAGTTTGTCCGCGTCGGCATTCTGTTCACGCGGCACCCAGGTGAAAGTCACGTTGTGCTGAGCGAGCAGTCCCTGAAGCTGCTCCCACAATTCACGGTTGGCGACGGGCTTCTTGCCTGCGGTCTTCCAGCCGCGCGCGATCCACTCCGGCAGCCACTCGTTGACTCCTTTGACGACGTAATTCGAGTCGGTGACGATCTGCACTGCCGCGCCGTTGTGCCTGAGGGCGGACAGCGCCTCAATCACGGCGGTGAGTTCCATGATATTGACCGTGGTATCGACAGCGCTGCCGCTGAGTTCACGGCGATGTTCGCCGCATTGCAGAATCGCCGCCCAACCGCCGAGCCGAGTCTGCGTTTCGCAGCTTCCGTCGGTGTGGATGATGATCGGATTCATGATTGCCTCCACAACAAACTTCGTAAGGTCGGGTTGAAAATAAAAACAGCCGCTCCCTCAGCGGCTGTTGCACACTTCACCGATACGCTCGAACCTGATGCCGTGATGGTGTGCGACCTTTTCGAGCATATCGACTAGGAGATAGCGATGGCAGTGGCAGGTAGTCGCGTGTGTATCTTTGCAGTAGCAGCACACGATCAGCTCGTCACAGCTCAACGCTTCGAGAAATGCCGCCGGGTTCTGGCGATAACGCTCACGCATGAGCGCTTGGTAGCGCACAGTGTAGGTTTGCCAGTCGATGTCGCCGCGCTTGAACGCCATCACCATGTCCCACGTCGGCGCGAAGACTTTGCCCAAGCCTGAACCGCTCTTGACGGTTGTGTTGAGAACGGTTTGATGTTTTTCACCGTGATAGTAGATCCGTGCAGTTCCTACGCGGCAGGTGTGTTGGTGCATCGATGCCTCCTTCGTCAAATGAAATAGAACGAAGAAAACTCCCCTGTAATGCTCGGTTGCGGCCCGGACGTGGCAGATCGACGGTGCATTGCCAGTACACCAGAGGACTCGATCCACATGCAGAGGTCTTTCCGACGTGGGTCACCTATCGATGACTCACAGTCCACGACCATCGAACATTCCCATCACCCAGCGGGGATGCTGGATGACTTCGGAGGAGGTTGCATCTTGGAGCCTGCTGCCGCTCGTTAGGGCTTCTGCTGCGTATAATCCGCAGCGCCACAGAGCTTTGCAATCCACCCGTAGCAGCATCAGGCTCGGTCGATGATTTGTTAAGGTGCGGAACGC
>SZPD01000490.1 GCA_030263515.1 Anaerolineae bacterium CFX9
ATCGACTGCACGGCACAATCCGTCGTGATCTCCACGCCAAGCTCGCGTGCCAGCCGCTCGAACGCTGCGGCGATCTGGTAGATGCCGCCCTGCGGATACCACACGCCACCGCTCAGCTCGACATGTGCGATCACGTTGAGCGTCGCGGGGGCCATGAACGGACTCGCGCCCACGTAGGTGGCAAACCGTCCCAGCAGTTGGCGCAGATACGGCGATCGCACGAAACTGCGGATCGCGCCATCCATCGTCCGCAGGGGATCGACCGCCGGGATATCGCGCAGCGGCGTGCGCGCCACCTGCCAGAACGTCGGCGGATCGTTATAGATGAACACGCCGCCCGTGATCGCGTGGATGCGTTCGGCATAACGCAGGTAGCGCAGGTAGCCTTCTGCTTCGCGTTCACCCGCCAGCGCCGCGATCCGGCCGCGCATCACCGCTGGATCGGCAGACGCATCCAGGACCGAGCCATCGCGATAGAAATATCGGGTCAGCGGATCGACTGGCAGCAGCGTCAGGTAATCCTCCAGCCGCCGCCCGACCGCGCTGAACAGCGCTTCAAAGACATGGCGCATGGTGATGACGGAAGGCCCTGTGTCCCAGCGGAAGCCTTCGGCGGCGATCTCGCTCATCTTGCCGCCAACACGCGGATTTTGCTCCAGGATGTGGACGCGCACGCCCGCCGCTGCCAGCCGGATCGCCGCGCTCAGGCCGCCGACGCCGCCGCCGATGATCAGCGCAGAAGGCATGTCAGCGGCGACGCCAGCGTTGAAGCGTGAGCGTGATCAGCACGACCGCCATCGGCAGCATCCATTCGACGGTCTCGCGGGCGCGCAGCCCGCTGCCGCCTTCGGCCACCGTGAACGGAATCGGCGTGAACGTCACCAGGAAGATCACCAGGCTGAGCGCGCCGATCCACTGACGCCGCCGATCCAGGCGCGTGATCATGTCCAGCGGCGTCGCGTAGACCCGCCCGAACAGGAACAGCAGGATCAGCCAGAAAAACCAGACCTCGCTGACGAGGAACGTGAGCGCCACCAGCACGCCGATCAGCGGGTAATACAGCCGCCGCGCCACCTCGCCGATCAGCGCGTAGAGGATGTGCCCGCCGTCCAGTTGTCCGATCGGGATCAGATTCAGCGCCGTCACCAGCAGCCCCGTCCAGCCCGCCCACGCCAGTTGATTGACCAGCACGTCCACCTGACCATCCGGCAGAAAGCGCCCGAAGACGATCGTCTTGGCCAGCGCATAGAGCAGGGAATTGCCCTCAACGGTGGAACCCGGCTGAATCGGGCTGACGATCGAGGTTGCCAGCCCGATGATCAGGATCGGGATGGCGACCATCAGCCCGGCAAGAGGACCTGCCGCGCCGATGTCCATCAGCATCTTCCGGTTGCGGATCGGCTCGCGCAGTTGAATGAACGCGCCAAACGTGCCCAGCGGACTGATGAACGGCGCAGGAATGAAATAGGGCAGCGTCGTCGCCAGGCGGTGCTTACGGGCGGCGAAATAGTGACCGAATTCGTGCGCGCCGAGGATCGCCAGAATGCTCAGCGCATAGGGCAAACCGCGCCACAGTTCCAGCAGCAGATTGCCCGCCAGCGCATTGGCGCGCGCTGGCTCAGACAGGCT
Source organism: Anaerolineae bacterium CFX9 (assembly GCA_030263515.1). Classification (GTDB taxonomy): domain Bacteria; phylum Chloroflexota; class Anaerolineae; order Aggregatilineales; family Phototrophicaceae; genus Flexifilum. The sequence continues at coordinate 1,630 of SZPD01000490.1, forward strand.
GATCTCGCCGATGGCGATCGTCGTGCCGACGATCAGGACGCTGAAAAATGTGGCGACAAGCAGCAGCGCATTGACATGCCAGGTGCGCGGCCTGGGCTTCGGACGCCCGCGCACCAGATGAATGACGTGTTTGCCATCCCCCTCTCGAAACAGCGCCAGATGATCCAGATCGGCAAGCTGGCGGTCGAGTTTCTCGTAAGCCTCTTCCGAGGGATAGAGCAGCGTTCCCTCATACGATGCCGCCAGGCGGCTGTTCTCGCCCAGCAGCACCAGCGGAAAATCACCGGCACGGTCATCATCCTCCAGCCGCGGATAGCGTTCGCGGTCGATGGCGAAAACGCTCAGCACGGCCTGGCGAAGTTCGCTGTTGGCGGGGGTCTCTTCCGGCGGTATCTGCCGGATCGCAGAACGGACAAGCGGACGATCTTCTATCGACGAAGCAGTTTCTGGCAGCATCCCGGCGCGCATTCTCCCGGTAAAAACTCAACTCATCCCAAGTGTACATCACATGCCCGGCGGATTGCTTGAATGCCCGATAAGAAGGGCAGGCTGTTTGCCTCAGACGC
>SZPD01000065.1 GCA_030263515.1 Anaerolineae bacterium CFX9
CCGATATGAATCGTGCCGCTCAGGATCGGGCGCAAGCCTGTGATCGCTTCGACAAGCTCTGTCTGCCCGTTGCCCTGCACGCCGGCGATACCCAGAATTTCCCCGGCGTAAACTTCCAGATTCAGGTGATCGACAGCGAGCAGATCGCGGTCGTCATTCACGACCAGATTTTCGATCATCAGCACGGCTTCGCCGGGATGCGCGTTCCCTTTATCAACCTGCAGGATCACTTCTCGCCCCACCATCAGCGCCGCGAGCATCTCTTCGTTGTAGGTTTTTGGGTCAGCGTGCCCGGCAACCCTGCCGCCGCGCAGCACTGTCACACGATCGCAGATTTCGCGCACTTCCTTGAGTTTGTGCGAGATGAAAATGATGCTCACGCCGCGTGCCAGCAGCGAACGCATGATCTCAAACAGTCCCTCCGCTTCCTGTGGCGTGAGGACTGCTGTGGGTTCGTCGAGGATCAGAATGTCCGCCTTCCGGTAGAGCGCCTTGATGATCTCGACGCGCTGCTGCACACCCACAGGCAGATCCTGAACCAGCGCATCGGGATCGACTTCCAGCCCATAGTGTGCGGCGATCTCCAGGATGCGCTTGCGGGCGGCGCGGCGGTTCAGGAAGGGGCCATTGACCGTTTCGTTGCCGAGCATGATGTTCTCGGTCACGGTCAGCACGGGGACGAGCTGAAAATGCTGATGTACCATGCCGATGCCGCGCCGGATGGCGTCGTTCGGGTTATGGATGATCACAGGTTCGCCGTTGATGAAGATTTCGCCCTCATCGGGGGAATACAGCCCGTAGATCAGGTTCATCAGCGTGCTCTTGCCCGCGCCATTTTCGCCGAGCAGGCCGAGTACTTCCCCTTTGTAAAGGGCAAGATCGATATGATCGCACGCCAGCACCCCGGGAAATGCTTTCGTCAGTCCCCGGACTTCGAGCACGACGGGTTTATCGGGTGATGGCGCGCCGCTGGAGGTTGTTGCGGTCATAATCCCCCTATTCGAGGTGATGAGTACGTGAAGTTGGCGGGTGAGTATAGCGAGGACTGACGGAAACGAAAAACGCGCCGATCAGGGTGACTGATCAGCGCGCAGGCGTGGTTGAAAGCACTGTGCGGGTCGGCAAGGATCCTGGCATCTGCCGCGCTGAAGCCGGGCAGCACATCGTCTTCCTTCAAAAACCGCGCTTCACGCCGCGACCGGCGCGCCTTCAATGACGGGGAGCAGAATGGCTTCGATGTCCGCCAGCGTTTCGGCGCGGACGAGCTGATCGCGCATGCGCGCAGCGCCGGGAACGCCCAGATGATATTTGGTGAGCTGCCCGCGCAGCTCACGGACGGCCGCCGCCGGGTCCTGGCGTGTGGTTTCGAGCGTCAGCCGGGCATGGCGCAGGCAGAGCGCGGCGCGTTCCTGCGGCGTCGGCTGGGGGAGGATCTCGCCCGTCCTCAGGGCGTGGGCAACGTGTCTGAAGATCCAGGGGCATCCCAGCGCGCCACGACCGATCATCACGCCGTCGCAGCCGGTTTCGTGGAGCATGCGCGCTGCGTCTTCAGGCGTGGTGACATCGCCATTGCCGATGACCGGGATGCGCGTCACAGCTTCTTTTACCTGCCGGATGATCGACCAGTCCGGCTCACCGCTGAAGCCCTGCTCGGCGGTTCGCGCGTGGACGGCGATCGCCTGAACGCCTGCGCTCTCGGCTGCCTGAGCAAATTCAACTGCGGTGATGTGTTCTGCATCCCAGCCGGTGCGCACTTTGACCGTGACCGGAACATCAACCGCGTTGACGACTGCGCTGACCACGGTGGTGGCGGTGCAGACATCCCTGAGCAGGGCAGCGCCTGCGCCTTTCCCTGCTACCTTCGGGACCCAGCAGCCCATGTTGATATCGACGATCGACGCGCCAAGCTCGACGACGATCTGCGCCGCTTCTGCCATGATCGCCGGGTCGCTGCCGAAAAGCTGTACAGCGAACGGGAATTCTTCCGGCGTCCAGTCGTAGTAGCGCTCGCTGCGCGGATTGCGCAGGTGGATGGCATGGCTGCTCAGCAGCTCGGTGCAGACCATCCCACAATCCCCCTGTTCGCGGCAGAGCGCGCGCAGGGCATGGTTGGTATGACCTGCCATCGGCGCGAGGAACAGCGGCGTTTGCACCGTGATCCCGCCGATGGAGATCGGTTTGAGGTCGTAAATCAGGTTGGTATCGATCATACCGGGCATTATCGCAGGTTCGGCGGGGGCGATCAAGTCGGCGACTGCTCAGCCCGCCGCGCCAGTCATGATCGTGCGGACGATGATCGCCGTCATGATGCCGAATCCCCAGATGTAGCTGCCCATCGCCGGGCGTTTCTTCGCTGTCGTCTCCACGAAGATGAAGAACGGCAGCGCCAGCACCGTCCCCATCCCGTAGATCAGGTGAACTTCCTCATGCGGACGGCCTCCCTGCGCATACATCAGCAGACCGATCAGCGATTCGACCACCATGAACGCGACCATGGCGTAGACTCCACGCCGAAACCAGCGGGTGACATCGCCATGCCGGATCAGCCCGATATAGATCGCGATCCCCAGCATCACCAGCCCGGCGATGATCCCGATCCGGCTCAGCCAGTAATGCCAGTCCCGCAGCACAGGATAGAGCATCTCCATCAGTCGCCTGCCGGTTCGGTGACGGCGGGCTGGCGCTTGTGTTTGGGCACGTGCGCATCTTCCGGCACGTTGGTCGCCAGCAGGAAGCCGATGAAGATCAGGATGACGCCGAGCATTTCGCCCGCGTATTTAAGCTCTGGTATGCCCAGGCGAATCAGTGAGCCGCCGAACGCAGGCAGGATGCCGCCCGTGGCGATCAGCAGATTGCCGACCATGCGGTTGCGCATGATCTGCTTGCGGCGGAACAGGCGTGCCGAATAGACTGCGCCGCCGACCAGCGCCACCGTTCCCCAGATATTCATCACGGGCGAGAAGCCGCGGACGCCGCCGCGCTGCATCACATCATTGATGATCGTCGTGACATCCACACCGGGACGCCACGCGCTGCCATCCATCGGCGTGAGCAGCAGTGCCCACGGCAGTGTCATGACGCAGATCAGGATCAGCGCCATCTGCACATTGCGCGCGATGTTGCCGCGCCGCACCAACAGGTAGATCGTGCCCTGGCCCAGCCACGGCGCAACCGCCAGTGCGCCGCTCCAGTACCAGAGCGCGAAGAAGGGCTGGCTCCACGTGAAGTAAAGCACCACCTGGCTGAACGAACCGATGAAGTAGAGCGCCAGCCCGATACTCCATGCGATCAGATGAGGACGACGTTTTTCGCGCCAGCGGCTGAAGACGATGACGGCAAAGATCGCGCTGATGATTGCCGTCACCACAGAGAGGATCAGGGGGAGGGTGATCGCCATGACACAACTATCCGGTGAAAATCTACAGAAATCTGCAAAAAAGTATAGCGCCGACCCTGCCAATTTGCGATGAGCGAGTGCATAAAAAACGCCCACTGAGTGTAGGCGGACGGCATCGGTTTTACCAGATTGTGTTTGTGATCAGGAAGTGGGCGTGATCGAGGACTGGATCACTTCGCGCAGTTCTCGTCCGGTGACTGGTTTGAGCAGGAAGACATCGCCTTCCCGCAGCGGGATGGACTGAAAGCTTTCGTGCGCTGTCACCACGATGAGCTGTGAATGCTGAAGATGCGGCGCGGAGTAGATATAGCGCAGCAGTTCCTCGCCGCTGATATTCGGCAGGAGCATGTCGAGCAGGATATGATCGGGAGTGTTCTGCTGAAGCAGTGCCAGCCCTTCGGATCCAGTCGCGGCTTCGAGTACGGTATAGCCGTCAACCCGAAGCACGAGACTGAACATATGCCGAAGCTGTTCACTGTCTTCGATCAGCAGTACCGTGCGGTTCATCGTTGTTTGGTCAGCTTCCTGATGCATCGTCAGTAGATTATACATCCTCACGGGTCTAGTCAAGTGATGCTGTACGGACGCCAGAGTGTGCCGGATATTGTTCCTGCCTTCACAAACTTCATTTTAAAGATACTTCATCCATAAATCCATTGATGCGACAATTTTTGATGAGAAATTCACAATGATCTGTCGCAGCAACCCATCGATTTCCCTATGGTCATCCCCCTCAGACTTGCCCAAGCTCTCGGATTAGGGTAATTTTCCGAGGCTATGTTTCACACACTGATGAACATCAACGATGGAAGGGACGTATGCCCGACCTCGCACGACAACTAGAAGATCTGCGCCAGCGCATCAATTCACTGCCTGAAGATGCCAGCCCGGAGGCAGTCGCCGAACTGGAGCGGCTGGCGCGTTCCCTGCTGATGGACGCCAAGAATACGCTTCAGGAAAGTGCCGCTCAGGCGTTATTTGCCGAGCTGGCACGCCGCAGCCGGCCTGCATCAGCGGAGGAAGCCGCCACCAGCGCCAGCATTCGTAATCTGGTGCGCCGCGCGCGCATCCGCCTGGAAATCGTCGGCGATAACGACGATGTGGACGAAGCGATCGACATCCTTGCTGAGGCGCTGGCGCTTCAGCCCCAGAATGATGAAGTGCTCAATCTGCTGGAGGACGCCGCCAGCCATAACTCGCAGGCTGCGCAGCGAGTCAATGATCTGTTTGCGCGTCACGGCGTCCGGCGTGTACCGAAGCCGCCTTCTGTCCGCAGTGATGATGCGCCGTCCGGCGTCTCATCGACAGGGACCACGCCGATCCTGCGGGATCCGACACGGACGACGGGCAGCCTGCCGAGTATCCCGGAACCGCCGCCGCCCGCCAACGGAGAGCCAGCCGAGATCAACGGGCGCGAGACCACGACCATGCGCCGCACGCCGAACGATCTCGACAGCGTGCTGTCAGAACTGACGCAGGCGTACTATGCCGGCGATTATCAGCAGGTGATCGATCTCGCCAACCGCGTGCTGAGCCAGGTTCCGGGAAACGCGACGGCGCTTGAATATCGCCAGAAAGCCGAAGACAACCTGATCCGCGGCGTCGTGCCGGATCATCGCATCCCGTTTGATGCCCGCGTCGCCTTCAACCGTGCTAATTCGCTGGTGCGCGCAGGCAGTTATGATGAAGCCGAGCGCCTGTATCGCGAAGCCCGTGATCTGGCAGAACGCGCCGGCATTCTGAGCTGGAAAGATGCCGAACAGGCGATGATGGATATTTCCGACCTGTCGCTGGCGCGCAGCATGATCAATGAGGGCGACCGCCTGCTTGCGGCGGATAGCTGGGGGGATGCGCTTCAGAAGTATCAGGGCGCGCTGGGCGTCGTGCCGAACGACCCGCAGGCGCTGGAACGCATCGAGCGCATCACGCGCCTTCAGCAGGATGTCGAGTCTGCCAGTGTACAGCTCACCATGCTGGGCGGCTCGCTGGCAGAACAGGTGACGCAGCTTCAGTCGATCATGGGGACGCTGGCGCGGGCGCGGCAGGCGCTGCCCAACAGCACACGTATCGCCCAACTGAGCGACAATGCGCAGAGCCGTCTGAACGGGATCAAACAGCAGATCACCAATCAGGCGACGCTGGCGATCAACCGCGCAGGCAGCGGCTCTTCGCTGGAAGAGCGGCTGTCGCTGGCGGCGGAGGCGGTCAACCTGCTCGAACTTGGCATCAAGCTCGATCCGTCTGACAGTGTGCTTTCACAGATGCTGATGGAGGCGAAAGCTTCGTCAAGCGATATGACGCGGGCGCGGCAGGTCATCGAACGCGCGGCCTCGCTGATCGCGGGCAATCTGGATGCCGATCTGGTGCAGGCGCGCTCGATGCTGGCAGGCTTGCAGGATTACGCGCAGGACAGCCGCTATCGCGCCGTGGTCAGCGATCTGCTCGGCCGTTATACCGAGCGGGCGGCGGGCGCGATCGAGGATGGCGATCTGGATGAAGCTGAAGCCCTGCTGGAGAGCATGCGCGAGGAACCGTTCAACATCCTGGGACGCCGTGCTGAGATGGGACGTATCGAGAATCAGATCCGCCAGCTTCGTCAGCAGAGCCGTCTGCGTCTCGGCGCGATCGTCGGCGGAACGCTGATCATCATCCTGCTGGTGCTGATCGGCACGCGCGGCGTCTGGGAGCCGATCATCAACCCACCGCCGACCAACACGCCGACCATGACGTTCACACCCAGCGATACGCCCACCGCGACGATCACGCCGACGCCCAGTGATACCGCCACGCCAACCGAAACGCCGACCGAGACGCCGACCCACACCCTGACGCCGACGCGCACTTCAACGCCGACGCCGACGCTGACCCCAACGGACACGCTGACGCCGACCGAGACCTACACGCCGACGGAAACGCCGACAGTCACGCCGACGCCGCTGATCCTGTGCCAGGTGGTCAACGTCTCTCAGGAGAACAAGTTCATCCGCAGCGCGCCGACGACGGCATCGACGCAGATCGGTCTGCTTCCGCCGGCGCGGCTGGCGGATGTGCTGGAACAGCAGCGCGACGGCAACGGGGCGCTGTGGTATCGCATCCGCTTCACAGTCGATGCTTCCGTGATCCAGGGATGGACGCGCGCGGATAACGTCAGCCCGGCGACCGACTGCCCGCCCTTCCCGGCATAGGGGAGTTTAAGGGGCACGCAGTTCGCTGTGTGTTTGTGAAGATGCGGTCTGGCGCAGCTTTACTTCGGCTGCATCCTGAGCGCGCCGTCCAGCCGGATGATCTCTCCGTTGAGCATCTCGTTCTCGATGATGGTCTGCACGAGCTGCGCATATTCTTCCGGACGGCCCAGCCGTGAGGGGAACGGGACCTGCTGACCCAGCGACTGCCGCGCCTGCTCCGGCAGTGATGCCAGCAGCGGCGTATCGAAGATCCCCGGCGCAATCGTGCAGACGCGGATGCCGTCCCTCGCCAGGTCACGCGCGATCGGCAGTGTCATCCCGACGATGCCGCCTTTGGACGCCGAGTACGCCGCCTGTCCCACCTGACCCTCATATGCCGCCACCGAAGCCGTATTGACGATCACGCCGCGCTCGCCGCCTTCGTTGGGCGTGTTGCCGACCATCTGCATGGCGCACAGGCGGATCACATTGAATGTGCCGATCAGGTTGACGCGGATGACCGTCTCGAAGACATCCAGCGGATGCGGGCCATTTTTGCTGACCGTCCTCAGCGCCATGCCGATGCCAGCGCAGTTGACGTTCAGGTGCAGCCCGCCGAACTCGCGCACTGCCAGATCGATCGCTGCCTGCACGTCCGCCTCGCTGGTCACGTCCGCCTGGGCAGCGCGGGCGCGCTCGCCGAGTTCGCTGGTGAGGTTCTGCGCGCGGTCGCCGTCACGGTCGAGGATGACGACGCTGGCTCCCTGCTGGACGAAGCGCCGGACGCACGCCGCCCCCAGTCCGCTTGCGCCGCCGCTGATGATCGCCGTCAGACCTTCCAGTTTCATGAGGAGTCCTTTACACCAAAGACAATTTTCTGCATCACGGTGTAGTATATCCTAATCCGAGGGTGCGGGACGCGCTTCTGCGCGTCCGCCGTGATGCGAAAGCAGGTCAGGATAAGGTTGGTTTTTTTTATCACTCCAGAGGACGCACATGACAGCACACAGCGATCATCCCCTGAATTTTCGCCAGCGCGAGACGAAGTTCGTCATGGAACGCTGGCGCGCGGCGCAGTCGGTGTCCCTGGTCGGCGTCGGCAGCGTCGGCAAGTCGAACCTGCTCGGTCACCTCACGGCGCGCAGCGTGCAGGAGCATTACCTCGGCGAGATTGCGGCGGGCGATCAGTTCCGCGCTGTCCATCTCGATCCCTTCCTGATGGCGGCGCTGCGCCCGGATGCCGATCTGCCGCTGCGCTTCTGGGCGGGCTATGAGCTGATGATCCACCGGCTGTATCTGGCATTTCAGCCGTTCGAAGTGCTGGGTGAGCGTGATCGTAAGGTTTTCTACGAGACATACCAGGCGTTTCAGGATGGCACGAACCCGATCTACCAGTATCTCGGACTGCGCTATTTTGAATTTGGGCTGGAACTGTTCATGCAGCGCGGCGTGCGGATCGTCTTCGTGTTCGACGAATTTGAGGCGTTCCTGCGCCAGCTTCCGCTCCAGTTCTTTCTGTCTCTGCGCGGCTTGCGCGATGCGCACAAGAAGCAGCTCGCCTTCACGACCTTTACGCGCGCCCCACTGCTGGAAACTGCCGTCAGCCTCGGCTATGCAGCGGGCGAGATCGAGCCGTTTATCGAGCTGTTTACCGACAGCGTGTGCTATGTGGGGGGCTACAGCGACGAGGACGCCCGCGATATGCTGTCCCGTCTGATAGCGCGCAAGGGCAAGTCGTATGATGCGCAGGCGCAGGCCTTCCTGATCCGCGCGTCCGGCGGGTTCGCCGGTCTGCTGCGCGCCTCGGCAGAAGTCTTCGATCGCATCCATGCCGGTGCAGTCACGCCGGACGTGCTGGATGCTAACCGCGACATGTGGACGCGGGCGCTGGCGGAGCAGGAACCCGTGCGGGCGGAATGTGCGACGATCTTCACCAGCCTGAACGCCAGCGAGCACGCGGTGCTCAAGGCGGTGGCGCACGGCGGCTTACAGAACATCATCGCAACCGAAGCGGGCCGAAGCGCGTTCAGTTCACTGGAACGCAAGGGTCTGCTCCGGCAGGTGGGTATGATGCCGCGCATCCACCCGCCGATTTTGGCTGCCTATCTGCAAGCAGTGCTGGAACACTTCACGCCAGCAGATGCACCGTCCATATAGCCTGTAACTGGCGCAATCTTTTTGGGGAGCAGACCATGAACGATCAGGATGAGACGATATCGGTTGCCAATGCCCTCAACCGGCTGGCGAATGGCTGGAAAGCGCTCAACGACTATCTCGACACGCTCACGCCTGAACAATGGACAGGGCGCACCGATGCGGGCGGCTGGACGGTCAAGGATGATGTCATCCATCTGGCGCGCTGGGAAGAAGGCATCACGGCGCTGCTGCAAAAGCAGTCGTTCTTCGGCGCGATGGGCGTGGATCAGGCGACTCGCCAGCAGGGGATTGATGCGATCAACGCCTTCATGCAGCAGCGAGATAAACACCTCTCCGTTGCGGAAGTGCGCGAGATCTTCCGCCAGCGGCATAACCGCCTGACAGAAGTGGTGGCGGCAATGCAGGATGAAGACCTGGTGCGTCCCTACAACTATTACGCGCCGGACTCAGATAAGCAGGATGAAGTGATCTGGTATATCGTGGGGGACAGCTTCGGGCATTTTGAGGAACACACGCCCTGGATCAGGGCGATTGCCGACTCCAGCCCGACAGGTTCGCGCGGGTTCGGCTGATTACTGCGCCGTTCCGCAGAAAGCGCCGTTATCGCGGAACAGGTCGGTTGGCATCGCGCCGCCGGCGGTCTGGTGAATGCGCGCGCCCTGGAACGCCAGCGTCGGTTCGCCGAAGGCGATCATGCTGGGGGCTGCCCAGAAATCCGTGACCTGAAGCGGGCATCCTAGCAGCGTGAAGGCGACGACGCCATCATCTTCAAATGCCGCAACCTGCACAACGCCGCTGCGGGTTGTCTCGGTTTCAGGCACGCTGTAGAGCGTCAGCGTATCTGCCTGTCCGAGCGTCAGGGCGATATCGCCGTAGGGGACGTTCGTCTCCAGCACGATCGCCATGACGGTTTCCACCTCATCGACCATGCCCAGCTCGATGCGCCCGTGGAAGGCGCGCCCGCTGTCATCATACACGCCGGGCTGTTCACCATTCCACCACCAAGAAATCTTGCCGGGCGTCTCGGCGACATCCAGCACCCACTCGTTGCTCAGCAGCATCTCGTAGGCTTCATCTGCCGTGGTTTCGCCCGGACGGATCCCCTGCCAGCATGGCGCTTCGCAGGCGGCGGGCGGCGTCAGCAGATCGAGCAGTTCCTCATTGGTGAATGTGCCATCGTTGATGGCAGCCATCGTCACGGTCAGCGCTGCAAAGGTGGTCATCACCGCGCCTACAACCAGCGACCAGCCTTTCAGTGCCGGCAGTGCCAGTGAGAAGCGTGCTGCCTGCGGCATTACGGCGCTGATTTCGAGGGTGTTGGAGATACGAGCCTGTTGTAGCATTGTTGATCCCGACCTGACGAATATATATCTTTATTATCAGGGCGGGATCTCTATACGAAGTTAGGAGAAAAGTACTTAAACGTAAATTTTCACAAGACTTTTATGATTTATTGAGAATTAATTCATGGACGGCAGCGGCGCACGCGGCGCCACCATGAGCTGTTGTTGAACACATCAAAGCGGGCCCCGTGAATGGCTTCTGTAAACCAGACATCGCCGATGCCCATCGTCACCGTTTGCCGCCAGAACTGCTGCGGTGAGACCGGGCAGCCGATCGTGCTGACGATATGCAGCGCTTCCTGATCATATTCGACCACCTGATACGTCGCCGATCGGCTTGCGGGGCGAACCAGGATGGCGTCATCCGGCGCGCCGAACGCCAGCCAGATATCGCCGAACTGCAAGCGGGTATGAACGCGGATCAGCGTGACCCGGTCGCGCTCAATGCGCAGCACACCGTCGTGACGTTCATCGATCGCCTCTGGCTGTGTGCCGTTCCAGCGCCATGACACCGTGATACTCGTCTCGAACGTTCGCAGCACCCACGGATGCGCTTCAAGGATTGCCAGCGCTTCGGCGCGGGTGGTTTCGCCAAGCCGGATCCCCTGCCAGCAGCGCGCCGGGCTTTCCCCGGCACATCGATCGCCGGCATCGATGAGCGCGTAGGGCAGGCGCTCGTTGTAGGGCGCAGCATGGACGACGCCGATCGCCAGACAACTGATCGCGAACAAGGCGGATATCCACAGCAGCACTCGCTGAAACATGGAGCATGACCTCATCCGGCTGCGCCCATCGGGCGGCGGTCGTTCGGGGCAGAGCGGGTCAGATCTTCTGGGCGCGGTATGCCATGACGATATTATAGAGGAGGGTGGCGCGTTCTTCCGGCGCGATCGTGATCGCCTGCTGGGTCAGATCGTCAAACAGACGAAGCCGTGCCTCTCGGTCGCTGCACACTTCCAGCAGGCGGGCCTGCATCTCCAGCGGAATCATCAGCCCTGCTTCACGCAGTTCCAGCGCCAGCCGCACGGTCTCGCTGCGCGTCTGGTCGAACAGCCAGTACTGCACCAGATCGTTGGCTCGCGCTTCATGCCGCTTCAGGTGATCGAACAATCCCTCGCGGGCGGCTTCATCGCCATTGAGCAGCAGTTCCGTCACTTCGCTGAACTTGCCCGCCGCCAGCGCCTCTCCAAACACGGAACCGGCGATCGTGCTGCGTTCCTGATCGCTGATCAGCGGGCTGTGATCGAGCAGGAAGCGCACGAGCTGCGGTTCTTCGACGCCGGAGCGCCATGCATGATCGGCGGCGTAGATATCGAGTGCCAGCGCCGTGTCATCCGTCGATGCCGAGATCGTTTGCCAGCGCGGGTCGCTGTCGATTGTCCGGATCGCCGCGCCATCCTCAAATTCCGCGGCGGCCTGCTGCGCCGCCCAGCCGCTGTACCAGTGCTGCGCGGTGAATGGCTCTTCGAACTGGCGTGAGCGCCACGAAAAGACGACATCATCCGAGGCGATCGCCAGGTTGGGCTTGTGCAGGAACTTGAGCCAGGCAGAGCATGCACGCCCATCAAAACAGTCGGTGGTGAAACTCAGGAGATGGCGCATCGAGCGCGGCATTCCCAGCGAGAGCGCCTGCGCCAGCCCCAGACGCATGGCCGGATCGGGCGGCGCATCCCGGATGGCGATATGGCGGCCATCGATGAAGCAGTCGATCAGCCCTGCCAGCACATCCTCATCTGTAATCGTGGAGCGAAGCATGCTGGTCAGGAAGGCGTCATAGGCGTCAGAAAGCGTCTGATGGCGGGCGAACAGATCCGGCAGATCGTCGGTTGGCGCTTCAAAGTCCGGGAAAGGTTCGTATGCCAGCATCGGGATGAGCAGGAAAGGATCGATCTCGTCTGGCAGCAGCACGATATGCGCGCGCAGGACTGCCGGATCTTCATCTCGCGGGCGAAAATGCGCCAGCACACGGCGTCCGTCCTCACTGGTCACGCCTGTGAATCCGTCCGTCAATCCATCCAGCCTTGACTGAGGAGACAAGCCGGGATCGGCTGCCCGCCACAACGCGAGCGCGTCGTCTTCGCTCAGTGCGGCGCTGCGCGCGATCACGGACAGCGAGCTGTGATCGCCTGCGCGCTTGTCAACGTAGAAGTGATGCAATCCCAGTTCCGTAGTCATCGGCTTTCGTATATCTGCGCGTATCGGACGGAATGATTGTAGCGTCACTTGCGCGCTGCCGCACATGACCTGCCAGAGTCTGCGATAAACGGCGTATGGACTGTTGGGGATCGGGCATAATTAACATGAATTTTATAGAAACTTCACGCAAACTACTGGACTTTTAAGGGAAATGGATGTAAATTTAAAACAACCTTAACAAAGGCGTCGCTTGTTTCTGCAATTGAAATCCGGGTGCAGCCGAAAGAATTGACCGTATGTAACGTAGTGGCTGGTCAGCGAGACCAGCAAACCTGAAAGGGGAGAACCAACATGATCGGAACCATCGCCGCCGTCGCTGTCCTCATCGGAGTCGCCTTCTTCCTGTTCGCTGTCATCAGCGAAATCGTCTATCAGATTGCCATGCGCCGCGCTGACCGCGCTGAAGCCCGCAATCTCGAAACCGCAGTCGCCGTTCAGCGTACACGGAACGCATGATGTGTAGAACCCAGATTTCCTTCTGACGACCTCAGCCTGTGGCATCCCCGCTGCAACGCTGAGGTCGTCTTCTTTTCGGCAGTAAATTCCTTTTCTGCAAACCGCTCATCTGTATTGAACTTCCCCCATGCTCCGGGTGTGATTCCTATCTGATATACTATGTCAGCTTTCACCCGGCTTCAGGCGTATTGGAGTAACTTTATTATGAGACGTTGGATAGTGTGCTGTCTGTTGATCGCTGGCATGGCGATACCGCTGACCGCGCAGGCGCAGCGTGAGCGTACCAGTGTCTGCCGGATCGATCTGACGGATGTGGTCACCGATCTGATCCGCGCACAGGGGCTGGCGTCCGCCGGCGACCTGGGGCGCGCGCTCACCCTGCTGTCGCAGGCCGAATCAGCGTTGGCGGCCATTGAGGGACGCTGTGAGCTGCCGCTGGTCATCCCGGATGTCGAACTGGGAGCCAATTATGCGTCGCTTGATGGCGCGTTTGCGGTCGAATACCCGGCGTCGTGGTCGGTCGGCCGCTATGTGCCCAGCCCGAACGGCGGCGGCGTCTTCCTGGGCAGTTCGCCCACTGCTGCCGCAGCAATGGAGGATACCAATCCGTCGCTGGCTCCGGGTGATCAGGGCATGCTGGTTAACCTGGGCAATGCGGTTGCGCTGACGGGCGGGGCCAACATCGGCAATGAGTTGGGCACGGTGCTGGCGTATTACCAGACGCTGCTCGGCATTCAGTACGGCAGCGGCGTTCAGTTTGAACTGATCGACCTCAACGGACGCGCCGCAGGGCGGACGGTTTTCTCTGGCGAGACATTTGACGGCGCGCTGGTGATCGTCGAGCTGGGCCCGGATCGCTTCGTCGTCGTGGCGGGTGCGGCGCGCGGCGGTGAAGGCGCGGGTATCCTTGAACTGACCCAGGCAGTGGCTGCGACGGTGCGCTGATGATGAGGACTTCTGCTATCATGACTCGTTCATTTCTTGTGATCGCGCTGATCGTCTTCCTGTTCCCTTTGTTCGGGCTTGGGCACAGCGCCCGCGCCCAGGATGCCGCCGGCTGTACCTTTGACCTGGCGGCGCTGGCTCCTGATCTGTTCAACGCGCAGGCGGCGGCGGGCAGCGGCGATCTGGAAACAGGGCTGGAAATCGTCGCGCGCGTCCGTGAGCAGCTTCGTGCGCTGCGGCTTTCGTGCGAATCAGCAGGCATTGAACCTGCTGCTGTGCTCGACGGGCGTTACACCGCGCCGAACGGCACTTTCCGGCTGGAGTATCCGCTGGAATGGGTGGTTGGCAATTTCTCGCCGGCTCCCAACGGCGGCGGCGTGATCTTTGGCAGCAGCCAGAGCGCCGTCGCGGCTATGTCCACGCGCATGCCTGTTCTCAACCCCAGCCAGCAGGCGACCATCCTCAGCGTCACCACGCCGGAGGTTTATGGCATCATCCCGGATGAAAACGATGTGCTGCGCAGCGTGATGAGACAGTTCGGCGAGCAGGGGCTGGCTCCCTACACGCGGTCAGAGCCGGTGATCAACGAAGAGGGCACGTTCGGCACGCTGGCGTTTTCCTCGAACGGTGTGCCGGGGGTCGCCAATGTCGAAGGTGAACTGATCGTTTCCCGTTTGTCTGATGGACGCTTCGCCTTCCTGATCGCGCTTGCGCCGCCCGGTGAATATGCTGCCCTCCGCCCGATCGCCGTCGCGATGACGCGATCGGTCAGCTAGGCGCATTGCCTTCTGATTCTCTGCAAACCGGGCCGCTGATCTGTTAACGGCTCGGTTTGTTTATTTAAGGCTTGTGAATTTGGGCGTGACGATCAGCGGGGGCAAGTGTTATCTCCTGAGAGGAACGAACCGTCATCACGAGAGTGCCTGCATATGCGAGTCGCCCTGTTTACGGAGACGTTTCTGCCGAAGATCGACGGAATCGTCACCATCATGTGCCTGCTGATCGATCATCTGAGCAAACGCGGCATTGAAACCGCGGTCGTCGCCCCGAAGATGGGTGTTGACCGCTACAAATCGACCCCGATCTTTGGTGTGAGTGGTGTGCCGTTTCCCTTCTACCCGGAACTGCGCATCGGGCCGCCTACACTGCGCACCTATCATCAGGTCAAGGCATTCAATCCAGACATTGTGCATCTGATTCACCCGGTGCTGATCGGCGCGCCCGGCCTGCTGATGGCGAAGCGGCTCGGCGTGCCAACGGTGTCTTCCTTCCATCTCGATGTCGCGCGGATCGCGCATCACTATCACATCGGTTTCATCGAGCCAGCCATGAACTGGTTCACCCGGACGGTCTTCAATGCTGCGGATCGGTCGCTGGCTCCTTCCAGCCTCGTGCGCGAGAATATGGAGCGGATCGGCATTCGCAATGTTCGCCTGTGGCGGCGCGGCGTCGATGCAGAGAAGTTCAATCCGCGCTTCCGCAACCCGGATATGCGCCATCTGCTTTCGGATGGCAGCCCGCAGGACACCCTGCTGATCTACGTCGGGCGTGTTTCTGCCGAAAAGCAGATCGATCAGATCCGCGCCGTGCTGGAGCAGGTTCCCGGAACCCGGCTGGCGATCGTGGGCGACGGTCCGGCGCGCGCCGATCTGGAAACGCATTTCGCCGGGCTGCCTGTGAAGTTCACCGGCTTCATGAGCGGGAAGGCATTATCTGAGGCGTATGCCAGCGCTGACATCTTCGTCTTTCCTTCCGCGCTGGAGACGTTCGGCCTGGTCGTCACGGAAGCGATGGCAGCGGGTCTGCCCGTGGTTTCGTCGCGGGTGGGCGGTGTCCGCGATGTCATCCGGGAAGGCGAGACCGGCTATTCATTTGAGGTGAACGATATCACGGCGATGGTGGAAGGCGTCCGGCAGATCGCCTCCAGCCGCGAACGCATCACGGCGATGGGCCGGGCGGCGCGTGCCTTTGCCGAAACCCAGAGCTGGGAAGCGATAATGGATGAAGTTGTAGATCTGTATCACGAACTCATGGTCGTGCGGGAAGGGCGGCTGCTCGGCAGTGGAATCTCTCACTGAG
>SZPD01000066.1 GCA_030263515.1 Anaerolineae bacterium CFX9
GTTCTGGCGCGGGGTTGGCAATACAGCGCGATTCGTCCTGTTTGAGGTCACGCTGATCGTTGCGCTGGCGATGATCACCGCTCTGGCGCTCAACCGAAAGATCCGGGCGCGCGGCTTCTTCCGCAGCGTCTTCTTTTATCCGGTGCTGCTGTCGCCGGTCGTCGTCGGACTGATGTGGAAATGGATTTTGCAGCAGAACGGCTTGCTCAATGGGCTGATCACCGCGGCAGGGGGTGACCGCATTCTGTTCCTGACAGATGCCAACTGGGCGCAGTTCTGGATGATCGTCATCAGTGTGTGGGCGCAGATGGGATTCTATACCCTGATCCTGCTGGCAGGGCTGCAATCCATCCCATCTGATCTGTATGAAGCCGCTTCGATCGACGGCGCTGGCGCTTTTGCCCGTTTCCGCAGCATCACCCTGCCCCTGTGGCGTCCAACGCTGCTGGTCGTCACTGTGCTGACGGTGATCCGGGCTGTTCAGGTCTTCGATCTGGTTTACGTGCTGACAGGCGGCGGCCCGGGAACGGCAACCCTGTACATGATCCAGTTCATCTACCAAACCGCGTTCGATGATCGAAATTTCGGGCTGGCGGCGGCTGCGTCGCTGCTGCTGGCGGTCGTGCTGCTGATCTTCACGGTGATTCAACTGCGGGCACGCCGCGCTTCGGGAGAGGATATTTAGCATGGAGCTTGATCGGAGCCAAACCCAGACCGCACGCTGGAACATCGATGGCGTACTTGGCTTTCTGACCCGGCGGCGCGGCAGCCAGCGCAGCGATACCTCTGACATTCTGACCTATGCCTATCTGCTGATCGGCACGCTCGTGATGTTCGTTCCGGTGCTCTGGTTGGTGATGTCGTCCTTCAAGCCGCTGGACACGCTCTACGAGACCGAACAGACCTTTCTGCCCTATGATATCCGCCGCATTCAGGTCGCAGGCTATGCCGATCCCCTGCCGCTGTATGAGGTCACTCAGGAAGATGGCAGCGTGCGCCAACTGGTCGCAATTGAGCGCGTCCGCTCGATCTTCACCATGATCGATCCGGCTGATCCTGCTGCCGAACCGGTTGAGGTTCGCCTGCGCGATGCGCGCCCGGTGCGCGAAGTCCGTTTCGTGTTCGAAAACTATACCGGCGCGATCCAGAACTTCCCCTTCACCACCTATCTGCGCAACAGCCTGATCGTCACGATCGGGGCTACGGCAGTGACCGTCCTGTTCAACAGCATGGCGGCGTTCGGGTTGAGCAAATACCGTTTTCGCGGGCGAGACCCGATCTTCTACCTGATGCTCAGCACCCTGCTCGTGCCGATCTCGGTCATCCTGATCCCGGCATTTCTGGTCGTGAGCCGGATCGGCTGGACGAACAATCTGCTCGGTCTGATCATCCCCGGCGCAGCGACGCCGACAGGCGTCTTTCTGCTGCGCCAGTACATGCTCTCGATCCCGGATGAGCTGATGGATGCCGCGCGCGTCGATGGCGCGAGCGAGTGGCGCATCTTCTATCAGATCATCCTGCCGCTGGCGCGCCCGGCTCTGGCAGTGCTGGCGATCTTCTCGATCATGTGGCGCTGGAACGATTTCCTCTGGCCCCTCATCGTCGTAACGCGCACCGAACTCTTTACACTGCCGGTTGGGCTGAACGCCTTCCAGGGGGAACTCAATACGCAGTGGAACTATATTCTGGCAATGACCGTGCTGACGCTGCTGCCGATCACGGTTGTCTTCGCATTTTTGCAGCGCTTTATCACGACGGGCATCGCGACCACTGGAATCAAGTAACGCTGCCCTTCATGCACACACGCAGTGAGGTTAAACGATGTCCTCCATCCTTCTTGTTGCAGGCAGCCCGTCCGCCCCATCGCGGACGGCAGCGCTGCTTGACTATGCGAGCCGCTATCTTGATCAGCGCTCGTTCGTCACCGAGACGCTGCACGTGCGCGATCTCGATGCGACCGAGTTGATCTATGGCAAATTCGACGGCGCAAGCATCGTTCCAGCCGTCCAGCAGGTGGCAAGTGCCGCCGGGATTGTGGTGGCAACGCCCGTCTACAAGGCTGCCTATACCGGCGTGCTGAAGACCTTTCTCGATCTGCTGCCGCATCATGCGCTGGCGGGCAAGGTCGTGCTGCCAATTGCGCTGGGGGGATCCTACGCACATTCGCTGGTGATCGATTATGCCCTGCGCCCTGTGCTTGCTGCGCTTGGCGCAGCGCACGTCACGGATGGTCTGTATCTGCTGGACAAGCAGATCGAGCATGAGATGGGCCGGTTTTTGGGGTTCGCTGGCGCGGACATTGAAAATCAGGTGCATGTGGGATTAGATCAGTTTATTGAAGCCATTCAACGACAGCATTCCGAATGGAAAGGGGTTTGACGTATGGACGTGTTGTGGTTCGTTCCCGGCATGGGAGACTCGCGCTATCTCGGCACTCAGATCAGCCGCCGCAATACCAGTCACAGCTATCTGGAAACCGTCGTCCGCACCATCGACTCGCTGGGCTTTGCCGGCGCGCTGCTGCCAACCGGCGCTGGCTGTGAAGACTCGTGGATGGTGGCGTCATCGCTCATCGCCGTGACAAAGCGCATGAAATTCCTGATCGCGGTGCGCCCCGGCAGCCTGTCCGTCACGCTCGCAGCGCGGATGGCGGCTTCGTTCGATCGCCTGTCGGAAGGGCGGCTGCTGCTCAACATCATCACGGGGGGCGATCCGGTTGAGCTTGCCGGAGACGGAACCTTCCTGTCTCATGATGAACGCTATGAAGTGACGGATGAATTCCTCACTGTGTGGCGTCAGCTTTTCACCGGCGAGGAAGTTTCCTACGAGGGCAAGCATATCCACATTGAAGGCGGAAAACTGCTGCTCCCCCCTGTTCAGCGCCCCTATCCGCCGCTCTATTTCGGTGGATCATCGCCGGCAGCGCTGGAAGTTGCCGCCAAACATGTCGATGTCTATCTGTCGCTGGCGGAGCCGCCGGCGATGATGAAGGAAAAATTCGACCGGGTTCGCGAACATGCAGCGCGCCACGGGCGCACCATTCGTTTCGGCGTCCGTGCACACATCTTCGTGCGGGAACGGGCTGAGGAGGCATGGAAGGCAGCCAATGACGTGCTGCGCTATGCGGATGAAAAGGTCATCGCCGCCAGCCAGGAACACCTCAAGCGCTTTGACTCCGTAGGTCAGGCGCGAATGCGCAATTTCCACAACGGCGATACAGGCTCGCTGGAGATCAGTCCCAACCTGTGGGCGGGTATCGGGCTGATCAACAAGGGTGTGGGGACGGCGCTGGTGGGCGATCCCGATGCGATCGCTGAGCGCATCCAGGAATACCGGGATATCGGCGCAGATACCTTCATCCTGTCCAGCTACCCGCATCTGGAAGAAGCCTATCAGGTCGCCGAACTGGTCTTTCCGCGCCTGCCAGACTGGCAGCCGAAAGTCATGGAACGTGACGACGTGTACAACCCGGCGCGCCTGCCCAGCACCTGGCAGTAAAACGCCCCATGCAGCCGGAGAGCCGGTTTGATAACCGTGCGGTCTACTATCATCGTTCCCGTCCACGCTATCCACGCCGCCTGATCGATCTGCTCGCCGCCGAGGTTGGACTGACCTCGGCGGCCATCATCGCCGATTTCGGCTGCGGAACGGGGCTTTCGTCAGAGCCGTTTCTGGAGATCGGAGCCGTCGTCTACGGCATCGAACCCAGCCGCGCCATGCGCGAGATCGCTGCTGAGATGTATGGCAGTCGTCCGAATTTTCAGGTCAGCGATGGCACGGCTGAAGCCAGTGGGCTGCCCGATCAGAGTGTGGATCTGGTCATCGCCGGGCAAGCCTTTCACTGGTTCCATCCGGAACGCGCCCGTGATGAGGTGCGGCGAATCGCACGACCGGACGGCTGGGCGATCCTGTTCTGGAACAGCCGTGTTGGAGACAGCCCGTTCCTGAGGGCTTACAATGCCCTTGTCAGCCGCTTCGATCAGGATGGCACAGAGAAGCTGAACAAGGGATCAGCGGCGGAGGAACAGGGGCAGCTCGCGCGGTTTTTCGGCACGGAGTATCGCAGTGCGCGGCTTGCCAATCCTCAGACCATGGATTTTGATACGCTGTGCGATCGGCTGCGGTCGGCATCCTACCTGCCCCTTCCCGGCATGCCCGGCTACGACGAAATGATGACAGAAGCGCGGGCAATCTTTGAGGCACACGCGAAACAGGGAACCGTAACCCTGGATTACTGTGTCGAAGTCTACTGGCAGGCGGTGAGAAAACTTTCACCTTCCGCCGGCTGATAAAAGCACGCTGACAATCAACGGCAACCTTCGTTACAATCCTTCTTACCTGTTCACGTTTGCTGTCCAAACCTTTCATGCCTCCTTCCAGCCTCAGATCGCGCATCAAACGTCAGGCAGTACCCCATCAGCTCAGCTTGTGAAATTTCGGAGGCTTGATGCAGACCTCACAGATTTCCGTTCCGGCGACAGCCAAAGATCGGGCAGCCACAGCCCAGCCGCGCCTGAACCTCAGTGATCGCGTTCTGGGTACAGGTGCGCTTGAACGGGCGATCAATCTGGCGCTGATCGCCCTTCTGGCAGTCAGCCTGCTGATGATCTACGGGCTGATCCCATACCGGCATATCAACTCACTGGCGATCACGCTGATCGCGGTTGGTCAGGGTGAGTCGATGGCGCTCAGCGGCTTCCATGGTTATCTGCCGCATATGGGGTATCCGATGGGATCGCCTGTCGTTTTCGGTCTGCCCTTCACGATCATCCATGCGGCGCTGATCAGCCTGTTCAGCATGGAAGCCTATGCCGCCTACATCGTCACCAGCATCCTGTTCATGACGGTGGCGGCGGGCGGATGTGTGGCGCTGCTCCGCAGCCTGCGGATCTCCATGCCGGTTGCGCTCGTCTTCTCGCTGTTGTTCTTTGCCACGCGCTTCGTCTGGGGGCACAGCGATTACGGACAGCTTCTGTTCAACTTCGCGCTTCTGCCCACCTACCTTCTGCTGGACAAAATGCTGCTCAACAGGCTCTATCAGCCGGGGGGCAGCCGCTGGACTCTGGCGGCGGTCATCGCCCTGTCGGCAGGGGCAAGAGTCTTCTCGCTGTTCATGGACGGATACACCTTCGTGATGTGGTCTGTCGCCAGCGGCATCATCTATCTGTTCTACGGCGCAGGCAGCTTGCGAGCACGACGCATCGCCCCGTTCGCGCTCAGCCTGCTCGTGCTGGGCGCATCCGGCGCGGCTGCCTACGTTCTCTACGGGCGGTATGTGCCGGGCGGCGACACCTACGCCGTCATGCCGATCGACTTCTTCCGCGCGATGAGCGTTGACGTGATGACGCTGTTTGTGCCGACGCGGCCGCCCTTTGCTTTGAGCTGGCTGGGACTTCCGGAACAATTCTACGATTCCACGCCGTTTTATGGCGACGGTTCCAACGTGAATCTCAATTATCTGGGCATCAGCCTGATCGCGGCGCTGATCGCCTATCTGCTGTTTCGGCGCAGCAAGCCCCCCTTCGAGCGAGCGCTGCTGGTCGCCGGGCTGATCGCCTTCATCCTGTCGCTGGGCCCCTCTCTCAAAATCAACAGCCAGCGCGCCGAGCCAAAGCAGCCCGGCGAGCCTGCTCTGTGGGAAGATTATCTGATGCCGGAGGACGAAGCGCTGCTCAGCCTCGGCACAGATTTCATCTACACACAGATCCCGGGGATCAACAATATGCGCGCGGTCTATCGCTGGCTGCTGTTGCCAAAACTGGTGCTGATCATCGCCGCCGCTGTGCTTGCCGAGCAGCTTCGTCGTCAGCGACGCTACGCGCTTCTCGCGCTGCTGATCGGCGCCGCCGCTGTGGAGTTTACGCCCCCCATCCCGGAGCGGGTCAATGCGCATGAAACCCACTACCGGGAAATGCGCCAGATCGATCATGACCTGATCGTGCCGCTGCGGGAGTATATCCAGCCGGGCGAGCGGATCCTGTTCTTTTCTGACGAGAACGATTTTCTTGCCAATTACATCGCGCCGATGCTGGACGCCTACAGCTACAACGTTGGCGGAGACAAAAACCTGCAAATTGCCTTTGATCAGTGGCCCGATGGGGTGCGCGCTGTGCGCTGGGAGATTTACGTCACCGAGTATGTGACGCAGATGCTGCAAGACGATGAGCTGGACTGGTTCATCATCCCCTTCTTCAGCCTCCGCTGGGATTCGTATCGCTGGCCCCCCACAGAGGCGACCAGGCAGTACTTTCGTCATCATCGATCAGCGCTGTTCAATCTGAACGACCCAAATTTCACGATAATTGAGTCAGAGTATTTCTATCTGATCCGTCTGAACGATGAGCTTCGCGAGGCTTTTGGTCTGGTATGAAAACAACCCGTTTCCTGTATTGGTTCCGGCAGGTTCGCTTTCTGGCGCTGGCTGCGGCGCTGGTGATGCTGCTGAGCATGGGCACAGGCACAGCAGAGGCAACCAACCTGCCTACCGGCTTTACAGAAACCACCATCCTGAGCAGTTTTCCGCAGGCGACCTCGATGGTGATGGCCCCGGATGGACGATTCTTCATCGCTGAGCAAACCGGCGCACTGCGCGTTGTTCAGAACGGCGTTCTTCTGCCCACACCATTCCTGACGGTCAGCGTCAGCCCCGGCAGTGAACGCGGCTTGCTGGGCGTGACGCTCGACCCGAATTTCCCGACCGAACCCTACGTCTACATCTACTATACGATGGCGACCACGCCCGCCCGCAACCGCATCAGCCGCTTCACCGCAAACGGCAATGTGGCGGTTGCCGGCAGTGAATTCGTGCTGATGGATCTGGAGGACCTGACCTCTGCAACCAATCACAACGGCGGGACGATGCATTTCGGTCCGGACGGCAAACTCTATGTCGGCGTTGGCGAGAATGCCGTGCCCGCCAATTCTCAGGTACTCACCAACCGCCTGGGCAAAATCCTGCGCATCAATCGAGACGGGACGATCCCCACAGACAACCCGTTTTACACGACTGCTGCCGGCGTCAACCGCTCGATCTGGGCGCTGGGGCTGCGCAATCCGTTCTCGATCGCATTCCAGCCGGGAACGGGACGCCTGTTCATCAACGATGTCGGCGCGGGCAGTTGGGAAGAGATCAATGACGGGATCGCGGGAGCCAACTATGGATGGCCAACCACCGAGGGGCCGACCACCAACCCGGCATTTGTCTCACCTCTGTTCGCCTACCCGCATACGGGTCAGCCTTTTACCGGCTGTGCCATCACCGGCGGCGCTTTCTACAACCCGGCGACGCAGCAGTTCCCCGCAGCCTACACCGGCATCTATTTCTTTGCCGATTTCTGCCAGCAGTGGATCAAGGCATTTAATCCGGGCACTGGTCAGGTAACCGACTTCATCACCAACGCGCGCAGCGGCATCGTCGATATCGATATCGCGCCGAACGGAGACCTGTACTATCTGGCGCGCGGCTTTGGCGGCAGTCAGGGCGGGCTGTTCCGCGTTTCCTACACGCTGACGCCGCCTGTCACGCCGACCGGGCTGACCACGCTTGGCAACCTGAATACCGCGCCTGCCTCACCCGTTTATCGCTGGGATCACCATCCGGCAACGCTCGGCTACTATCTGTTTGCGACCGGTCCACAGGGGCAGGTTTATGGCAACTTCCACAGCGCGGCAGCGATCTGTACCACCACAACCTGCCAGGTGACGCAGACGCCCGCGATCGGCAGCGGCAGTTACGTCTGGCGGGTGATCGGCTGGAACAGCAACGGTTATGGACAGTACAGCGCCCCGGCATCCTTCACTGTCAGCGCGCTTCCCCCAACACCGACCGGGCTGGTGACAGGCGGGAACCTGACGACTGTTCCCGCACAGCCGATCTACCAGTGGAGCCGCAGCGCAAACACGCAGGGATATTATGTCTACGCGGGAAGCGCATCTGGCGCTGTCTATGGGAATTTCCATTCTGCGTCAAGCATCTGCAATGCCACGACCTGTCAGGTCACCCAAAGTCCGGCGCTTGGCGCGGGCAGCTACAGTTGGAAAGTGATCGGGTGGAATCCCTCTGGTTATGGCAGTTACAGCGTAACCGTGCCGTTTACTATCGGCGGGCTGCCACAGACTCCCACCGGGCTGACCGTTCTGGGTAACCTGACGACTGCCCCCGCCACACCCACCTTCCAATGGAACCATCATGCCAATACGCTCGGCTACTACCTGTATGCGCAGGGAGCTTCCGGGCAGGTTGTCGGGAATTTCTACGGCGCGGGCACGATCTGCACCGCAGCTATCTGCCAGGCGACGCCGTCCGTCAGCCTGCCGGCTGGCAGCTACGTCTGGAAAGTCATCGGCTGGAACCAGGCAGGCTACGGCAGCTACAGCCAGAACGCGACTTTTGTCGTCGGCGGTGGAGCGGCCATTGTCACGCCGACATCCACGCTGACATCCACGCCAGAACCCAGCGCCACCGCTGAGCCTTCCGCGACGCCGACGGCAGAAGCCACGATAACACCGCTGCCCACCGACACAGCAACTTTCACGCCGGAACCGACTGCCGAACCGACTCAGGAACCCACCGCAGAGCCGACGATCGTCCCGACCAATACGCCGGAGCCAACGCCTTCAGGGAGTCCGTCTGACTCAGGATAATGCTGCTGGCATCACAAACTGCTGAACAGTCCGTTTCACGTATGGGATAACCTGCCTTACAATCAGTGAGGCAGGTTATTTCCTGCCTCTCGTCCTTTTGATCACCGTCAGGAAAACATTCTGCTGCGCGATCCTTCCCTTGACGACCTTCTGAATGCCTACCGCCGGGCAGAGGAGAACGTTCGCCTGCTTCAGGCGTCTTCGCGCTCATGGCTGTGGTGGCGACGCGGCGATCTCGCTCGTGCTTATCAACGGCTGGAGGAATACAGACGGGCGGTCGCCGCGTCGCTTCCCGCAGACGATCCGCTGTCCGGTATCCTGCTGCGCCCGATCAGTCAGCTCGCCTCGCTGGAAAACTACGCGCTCAAACCGGGCTACACAGCGCAAACATCTCCAGCAGCCTGGGAACCTCAGTTCAATCCGGCAGTGACATACCAGCCAGAAGTTTACATGCTCGCCGCCGAACTGGCGCGCCTGTTCGAGTGCGACACGATCATCGATATCGGCAGCGGCGACCTGCGCAATCTGCTGTCCCTGCATCCTGAATTCCGCCTGATCGCCATTGACCATCCGCAGATGGCGGCTAAGCATTACGATGCTGATCTTCCCGTCCAGATCATCGGCTGGGATTTCAGCCATGCCGGGCTGCCGCCGATCCGGGAAACGCGCCTGCAAAAAGCGCTCATCATCTGTTCTGGTGTGATCGAGCATCTGGTCGAACCGGCGCACCTGCTCAATCTGCTGGGGTACTGGCTGGAGACCGCCCCTTGTGCCGTGCTTTCCACACTGGGCCGGGATCGCGTGCGTGGTCCCTATGATTTCGGTCCGCCGGCAAACATTTCCCATGTGCGCGAATGGAACCGGAGCGAGTTCTCACAGCTTCTGCGCGCCGCAGGGCTGCGTGAGTGGTTCAGCGGCTATACGTTCAGCAGTTCCGACTCCGACAGCAAGGCTACGATCCTGTCAGTCATCGTCAATCATGCCCTGCCCGTTTTTACGCCTGCGCCGCCGGATTTCCGGGTCATCGCCACGATGAATGTCTATAACGAAGCCGACATCATCGTCACAACGCTGTCTCACCTGATCGAACAGGGGATTGAGACGGCAGTCATTGACAACTGGTCTACAGACGGAACCTACGAGATCGCGCAGCAGTTTCAGGGCAAAGGACTCATTCACCTGGAGCGCTTTCCCGCGCATGGCAGAGGTGAATACGCCGATCAGCGCCTGATGTGCACCCGGCACGAAGAACTGGCGCGCGAACTGCCTGGCACATGGTTCGTGCATCATGACGCCGACGAACGCCTCGAATCGCCGTGGGCGGGCATCAATCTGCGCGATGCGCTGTATTTTGTCGATCGCTGCGGCTTCAACTGTGTGAATTTTTCGGCGCTCAATTTCCGCCCGATAGACGAGCATTTTGTTCCTGGCAGCGATTACGCAGCCTATTTCCGTCATTTTGAGTTCGGGCGTCGTCAGTGGTACGGATGGCTGACGCGGGCATGGAAAAACCTGGGGCAGCCCTCGCTGGGTCTGGCAGATTATTCCGGTCACCTCGTCACGTTTGAAGGACGGCGCATCTTTCCGTTTCGTTTTCTGCTGCGGCACTACCCGATCCGCTCAAGCCGGCATGGCGAGCAGAAACTCATCCGGGAACGCCAGCACAGGAAAGAGGAGCTGGAAGCGGGATTCAGCGTTCACTACAGCACCTATCAGCCGGGGCAGTCCCTGCTGCACGATCCGGGCCGGCTGCTGGAGTTCAACCCGGCTTTTCATGCCGAATTCCTCGTGGAGAGGCTGATCTATCAGGGGCGCATCATCGAGCGCTTCAGGGAGAGTATGGGCTTCTGATGATCGCTCCGGCGGGAAATCGTCAGAAAACCACGCACTTCAGACCATTGCCTGCACGAACTATTTCGACTAGTATTTTCGTCTCGTCAGCGAGAAAGGAATTACCGGGTGCAGGACGTTTCGTTAGTCACGGGGGCCGCGGGTTTCATCGGCTCTCATGTGGTGGATTCTCTGCTGGCGATGGGGCATAAAGTCGTCGCGCTGGATGATATGAGCGGCGGCTTTGCGGATAACGTCCATCCCGATGCAGAACTGGTTCGCGCCTCGATCACTGATGAACACGTGATCGATACCCTGTTTGCCAGACACCAGTTTCGCAATGTCTATCACCTCGCCGCTTACGCCGCCGAAGGGCTGAGCCACTTCATCAAGCGGTTCAATTACACCAACAACCTGCTCGGCAGCATCAATCTGATCAACGCCAGTGTCAATCACGGGGTGAAGTGTTTCGTCTTCACGTCCTCGATCGCGGTCTACGGAGCCAATCAACTGCCGATGACCGAGGACCTCATCCCTCAGCCGGAAGATCCCTACGGCGTCGCCAAGCTGGCGGTGGAACAGGATCTGCGCATTTCACACGAAATGTTTGGGCTGGATTATGTTATCTTCCGGCCGCACAACGTCTATGGTGAGCGCCAGAACCTCGGCGATCGCTACCGCAATGTGATCGGCATCTTCATGAACCAGATCATGCAGGGCAGTCCGCTGACGATCTTCGGGGATGGCAGCCAGACGCGCGCCTTCAGCTATATCTCCGATGTTGCGCCGGTGCTGGCACGCGCGCCGTACAATCCGCGCGCGCTGAACCAGGTCTTCAATGTTGGGGCGGATACCCCCGTGAGCGTTCGGACGCTGGCCGAACTCGTCTGCCGGGAAATGGGAGTTGCGCCGAACATCCGGTATCTGGAGGCGCGCAGCGAAGTCGTCCATGCCTATGCCTCGCATCAGAAGGTGCGCGAAGCGTTCGATCTGAGCGGCGATGAAGTCAGCATTGAGGAAGGGATTGCGCGCATGGCGGCGTGGGCGCGCACGCAGGGACCGCGCAGCAGTCAGAAATTTGGGCAGATCGAAGTCTGGCGCAACATGCCTTCGTCGTGGCGCGCCGAGTTTGCGACTGAGTAGAGCTGCACGAGACACACGGATGAACAGGAACGCAGACGCTTAAATGCCCGGATTGGGGATGGCAGAGTGATAAAACCCGACGCGCGCTTCCGATTCCACAATGTCCCCATCATCTGGTATCGCTTTGATCCGGATAATGCCGAACAGAAGCTGGATGACTTCACCGCAGCCATCGATCTCCAGGCATCTCCCGGACGGCAGCTCTACGGCATCTGCAATCTGAGCAGCACCTCGACCCAATTTATGGTTGAGCATACCAACCTGCGAGAAACAGTCGTCGCAGCCAGCTCGCATTCGTTCAACCGCCAGCGGCAGATGGTCTGCGCCCTGTCGATTGCCCTGTTCGGGCATCCGAATGCGGCGCTTGCTGAAATCGCCAGCACCATCAATGCGCAAAGACTCAGCCTGTATACCACGGAAGCCAACGGCGCGCTTTTTCAGCAGCTTCAGCGCCTGATCGATCCGGCGCTGTTCACCTGTTCAGAATACTTTGGCAGCCAGTATCGCTCCGGCGAAGTGGTCAACGGCATTCTGCATCAGGATTTGCAGCAGACCTCATTTGCAGACGAATCGTTCGACATCATCCTGTCTGCCGAGATCTTCGAGCATATCCCGGATGCGCCGCGCGCAGAAGCCGAAGTGGTGCGGCTGCTCAAACCGGGCGGCGTCTACTGTTTCACCGTCCCCATCAATCCAAACGCCCAGCACGACGACATCCGCGCTGAAGTGGCTGAAGACGGCACGCTCATTCACCATGCGCCGCCGGAATTTCACGGCGATCCCGTCCGCCCTGAAGAAGGGATTCTGGTTTTCCGGCTGTTCTCCCACCGCGATCTTGAAGCGCGCTTCACAGGGATGGGATGTGAATTTGCAAGCTACCGGCTCTGGTCGCGCACCTTCGGCATTCTTGGGCAGAATGCGATGGTTCATGTCGTCCACAAGCCGCCAAAACGGGACTTCACAGCGCAGTTTACAGCGCCCGCCGCGTCAGCGGGCACTGCCGCGCCTGCCACCTCGCAGACGCACACAGAATCGGTTTCACTGCTCGCCAGCCAGCGAGGCGATGACTGGCTGGCCGGTTATCTGGCGAACATCGTTGAACACTTCTCGATCAACGGCAGGCTGCATCAGTATTTTGATCAGTGGCAGGAACGCGGTTTTCACATCACGCTCAATCATTACTATGAGCCTGTGCCAGACACACGGACGCTGACGAGCGATGCGATCTGGGAAACGCCTTCCGAACTGCCGGGCATCGAGATGAACGAACAGGCACAGCTTCATCTGCTGCGAGAAGGTTTTGCCGCCTTTTCATCCGAATACAATGCCCTGCCGCTGGAGAATCCTGAACATCCCTATCAGTTCTACTTCAATAATCCCCTGTTCAGCGGCACAGACGCGCTGGTACTCTACTGCATGGTGCGTCACTTCAAGCCCAATCTGATCATCGAAATCGGTTCGGGCATGTCTACCACCGTGAGCGCCCAGGCAGCTTTGCTGAACGGAAAGACGCAGTTGATCGCGATTGAGCCATACCCCAACGAGACGCTCAGGCGCGGTTTTCCGGGTTTGGGTTCCCTGATCGTCAAGCCGATTCAGGACGTGCCGCTTTCCGAATTTGAGCGGCTGAAGGCAGGCGATTTTCTGTTTATCGACACCTCGCATGTCGTCAAAACCAAAGGCGATGTCAACTATCTGTTTCTGGAAGTGCTGCCTCGCCTGAACAAGGGGGTGTTCGTTCATGTACATGACATTTACCTGCCGTTCGAGTATCCGCGCGAATGGGTGATGGATCTTCACCGCTTCTGGACTGAGCAGTATCTGTTCCAGGCATTTCTGATTCATAACAGCGAGTTTGAGGTTGTCTTTGCCAACAGCTTCATGAAGGCGAAGCACCTGGATGCGCTGAAAGAGACGTTCCCGAATTCCCCGTGGTATGGCGGGGGCAGTTTCTGGATAAGAAGAAAGCCGTAACAAGGGCAGTCCGCTCTCCATCTGAACCTGAAAAGGATGTTATGAAAGCCTTCAATCCCTTCGATCATCCCATCGCGCTGGTGGAACCACTGCGGCTTGCGCCTTCGGGCTGGCTTATGCACGTGCCGTTTGCGATGACGCTGATCGATCTGGTGCGCCCCCGGCTTCTGGTTGAGCTGGGGACGCATCATGGCGTTTCCTACGGCGCTTTCTGTCAGGCAGTGAAAGCGCTCGATCTGCCCACCCGCTGTTTTGCGGTTGACACGTGGAAAGGAGACAGTCAGGCAGGTTTCTACGATCCTGATGTGCTGGAGAACCTGCGCGCACATCACGATGGGCTGTACACCGCCTTTTCCACCCTGCTCCAGTCCACCTTTGATGATGCCCTTTCCTCATTTGCCGATCACTCGATCGATCTGCTGCACATTGACGGCTGTCACACGTATGAAGATGTGCGTCACGACTTTGAAGCCTGGCTACCAAAAGTCAGCCAGCGCGGAATCATCCTGCTCCACGATACACACGTCTCTCACGGCGATTTCGGCGTGTGGCGTCTGTGGGAAGAACTTCAGCCCCAGTACCCCTCACTCGATATTCCGTTCGGCAACGGTCTTGGCATCCTGGCCGTGGGCACAACCATCCCGGAGGGATTGCAGACCCTGCTCGATCTGCCGGACGATCAGAAAACCATCCTGCTCCAGTACTTTGAACGGCTGGGCCAGCGCGTAGAACAGACGCACAACATGCGCACCCTTGAAGCAGAAAAAGAACAGGCCGTCGAAGCAGAGAGGCAGATGCGCCGGAACCGCGAGCATGAGATGCAGCGCATCATCGAACAATACGAGTGGCTGCTGAATCAGCAGCAGGCGGAACACACTGCTCAGCCGCAGCTTACAAACGAACGCGCCTATGAACTCGAAAACCTTCAGGCGCTGACCGATTTCCTGACCCATCATACGCAGCAGCTCGAACAACAGCTTGACATGATCACCAGCACCCGCGCATGGCGGGCGGCCCAGATGTGGTACAAGCTCAAGCAGGGTCAACTGCCGGATTTCATCACCTCACAGCGCCTGCGCGAACTCACCATCACGGCGCGGAACATCATCCGCAATGAAGGCTTCGGCGCATTTGCCCGGCGCATGTACCTCTGGACGGTAAAAGGCGAACGCCGCTTCTACCGCAAGTCTCTGAACATAGCCAACGACGGAACATCGCGCCCCGAACGCCGGGAAGCGCAGGCAGCAGCGCCTTCCCTGCCTGCGCCGGCAGAATCCAATGGCGGGAATTCAGCCGCCGCTCTCACAGATAATTTCAGGCAGCGGCTGGCGGCGCTCTTTCAACAGGCGACACCCCAGAACAACCGGTATGTGTCTGTGCTGAACTGGGATACCGGTCTTGATATTGCATCCGCTTTTCCTGAGCAGGCCGTGTTCAGCCCGCCGCTTCCGGGGATTCCGCTGCCCTATCTGGACAGCAGCATCGAAGTTATCATCCTTAAAAATGGCAGCGCAGAGAAACTGGCAGAAGCCGAGCGCGTTGCCCGGACGCTGATCATCAGCCTTGATCACCGAGAAGAGGTGATCGCCCGCTGGAAGATGGGCGAACCCGCCGCAGCGGCGCGCAGCCTCCCCAGCTTTTCGCTCATCCTCCCCGTGTACAACCATCTGGATTACACGGAAAACTGCCTGAATCAGATGCTCGAAACCATCCCATCATGGATGGATGTCGAGATCATCGTCATCGATGACTGTTCCACTATTCCGGGCGTTTACGAGACCCTCAAAACCTGGGAAGCGCGCGATCCACGCATTCAGGTTCACCGGAACCCGGAGAATATGAATTACCTGATGACGTGCAAAATCGGCGCGTCGCGGGCGACCAGGGATATTATCGTCACCCTCAACAACGATATCCTCCCTCAGCCCGGCTGGATTGAGGCGCTGGCGCAGACCTTTGTGGACTTCCCGGATGCGGGTGTGGTGGGCGGTCTGCTGATCTACCCCGATGGACGCCTGCAGGAAGCCGGAGCCTCGATCTTCAGCGA